>DBWD01000074.1:719-11805 GCA_002308555.1 bacterium UBP3_UBA1247 | reverse complement strand
AGCATGACCGCACAGGTGTCGTACAAAGGGAACGCCAGAAGCGTCGTGCATTCCAAAACGGCATGACCATCTCCGGGGCGGGACAGCATAACCATTAGGGCGGTCAAAGCTCCCAAAAAGAGGCTCCCCGCATCTCCAAGGTAAAGTTTCGGTTTAAACGGGAAATTCCAGATCAAAAAACCGACGACCGAAGCCGCCAGGCCCAGATGGAATATCGCGATCTCAGTTTCATTGATCTCAGTGCCGGAAGTAAAAAAAGCCGCCAAGACCGTTCCCAAGACCGCGACAGCGCAATGCCCGTTGGCGTTGTCCAAAAAATTGTAAGAATTGGCAAAGAAAAAAAGCAGAAACACAACAAGGAGCGGAAGAAGAAAAGAAGAAGGCGGGAAACTGTAGCCGCTGAAACTCATGACGATCAGGCACGAAAAGATCAGGATCAGCTGCGAAGCGGCGGCCAGGATGAAAAGAAACAGTTTGGGAAGAGGCCTGAAGTGGACAAAGTCGTCAAGAAGGCCGAGGACAAAAAAAGGCAATAGCAATCCCAAAACAAGAATTGAAAAGATGAAGAAGCTGATGTCGATCAGCTGGTCAAACCTGTGGCAAAGCCAAAAGATCAATAGAGATGAAACAAACCCCGACAGGATCCCTATGCCGCCGGTCAAAGGCATCGCGCCGCCTGTGCGGCTGGGAGCGCACCAGCCTTTCTTAACATAAAGATAGGCGAGCAGCCTGGAGACTGCCGCGCTAACTAAAAAGGCCGTCAAAACTGACGGCCATAGATCTTTTGCGAAAAGAGTCATGCGAAGGCTTTTTCGGCTTTCGCTTCCAATACGTTGGGGGGAAGCGAGCCCACGGAGATCTCCTTGGTCTCGCCGTTCTTCAGAAAGACCAGAGTCGGGATGCTCATGACTTCGTAGCGTTCGGCGATCTCGGGGGCCTCATCCACGTTGACGGTGCAGAACTTGATGTCGGGGTGCTTGGCCGCGAAGGCTTCCACGATTGGCATGAAGGCCTTGCAGGGGCCGCACCAGGTGGCCCAGAAATCGATTATGACATTTCCCTCATAGTTCAGGGCCTCGGCTTCGAAATTGTCGTTGGTAAGGGGTAGTCCGCTCATTAGAATTCCTCCAGTTCTTCCACGCAGTGCTCGATGTCCGAGCCGGGGTTGCTCTTTAAGATATAGTGTCTCAAGCCCACGGCGGTCTGCTTGTCGATCTCGGGGGTGTAGGTGCCGTCGTGGTCGATGTCGTCGAAAAGCTCCGCCTCGATCTTGGCGGTGTAGACGTAGGAGTCGACGCAGATGAGGTTGGCGAAGCGCTTGTAGTTCTCAAGCTTCATGCCCTTGACGTTCAGGATGTCGCTGGGCGACTTGTAAGGCTTCAGGGTGGGCTTGCCGTTCTCGTCGATGCCCTCGGCAATGTATTTGGCCAGCTGGATGTTGATGCCGGGCATGGCCGCCAGAAGCTCCTTGGGGGCGGTGTTGAAGTTCACGCGGCCCACCACGGGAACCGGGCTGATCATCACGTAGTTGAACCAGGCGTAGCCCGTGCGGGAGGGCTGGGGGATCCTGCCCTTGGCGGCCTCCACCATCTTGGTGTTGTCCACCACGTCGTGGGAGGTCAGGCGCATCCTGATGTCGCCGTTGTTGTTGATGTTGTCGGGAGTGATGGTGCCGGCCAGGAAGCTGTCCTCCTTGCTGTATTTCTTGCGCTTGCAGAGGCTGTCCCATTTCTCTTCCGTGTAATTCCAAAGATCCACGTCCAGGGAGGAGTTGTAGTTCTCTTCCAGGAATTCCGTGGTGGAGATGGCGTCGTTGAGGCCGTAGACGTACAGGTTGTAAGTGCCCTTGACGGGAATGGCGTCGCGCCAGAGCCACTCGCCTTCCTGGTTGGCCTGCCTGGTGAAGCACAGGGGCGTCAGGTAGCCGGGCCCGATGGTGAACTCGTCGCCCTTGTTGGGCTTGTGCAGCATTCTCTGGGGCACGGAGCGCGGGGCGTTCTTGTTGTCTTCCGTGACCAGGTTCAAGCTTCTGGCGCTGTTGCCGTGGATGGCGAAGGATTCGCCTCTCAAGGGGCCGGTCAGGTAGCGGAGGGTGTGGCCCTTCCACTGGTCGATCTCCCACTTGGCGTCCTTGGCGCCCACCATGGAGCCGTCGCTGCGGTTGACTTCGTATTTGCTGGCTTCCCAGCCTTTCATCTCCACGTTGCCGTCCACCGCGTTCAGTCTGAGGGAGCCGGTGCAGAAGTAGTCGGAAAGGTTGGCGATGTTCGCCTTGCCGGAGTTCTCTCCCCCGGCGGAGCCGAGGTTCTCAAAGTCCCTGGCGGTCCTGACCATGCCCATCTCGGCCACGCTGCCGAAAGGCCCGTTCTTGATCCAGGTGGGACGGTCTTTCTTGCCGCGCATGGCGGTGTTCAAAGCCTGGTTCTCAGTGCCGCCGATGGTGGGATGCGCCCTCTTGACCCACTTGTAGTGGGTGGGGTCTTCCTTCTCGGTGCTGTAGCCCTTCTCCTGCACTTCCACGGAGCCGTATTCCACGGTTCGGGCCGTGACCTGGTTGTATTCGTTCTTAAGGGTCAGGGAGACGATGCCGCCGCGGGCGGGCAGGCCCAGGAACATGACTTCGCAGTTGTTGACGGGCGGCTTGTTCACGTTGTAGCGGGCGTATTCGTTCCAGACCCTGATCCTGCGGCCCCTTTCGGCTTCCCACCACATCAGGGGGAAGATGCGACCGTGCCAGGAGTGGGGGTCGTTCTCCTCGCCCTGGTAGATGAGGCGGATGGATTCGCCCTGGAAGAGCTTTCTGTCCAGGACCGTGCTGCCGGAGTCGATGTAGAAATAGTACTGCGTGGTCTCGGCTTCCACGCGTTTAAGCTTGAAGGAGATGCCCCAGTGCTTGGAGTCCATCTCGAAGACCGGGATCTGCTCCGTGGCGGCGGAGCCCCAGAGCATGTCGGCGTTGCCGTAGCGCATGTCGAAGAGCTCGGCGTCGTTCACGAGATAGAAGTGGCTCCTGGGCATCACCGCGGGGTTGTCGTCGATGATGCGGCCGCCGGCCTTCTGGTCGTAGTAGGTCGTCCTTTTGATGTTGCCGATCTCAGTGGCCATGGTGCCGGTGTTGCAGACCACTTTCCAGTTGGCCAAGGAGACCGCCGTTTCGGAGGCGTTGTACATCTCCACCACTTCAGGCGCTATGAGGCGGATGTAGCCCAGGGACTGGTACTGCTTGGTGTTGTGCTTGATCTTGTCGCTGGATTTCACTATGACGTCCATCCAGCCCGAGGAGTCCACCTTCTGGGGCTTGCCGTCCTTGTATTCCCAGGCTTTTTCCTCCTCCATGATGACCTTGTTGCTGCTGGGGTTGCCGGTCACGCCCAGCGTCCGGCAGTTGTGGCCCTTGAAGGAGTCCACCGGGTCATTGGTGATAAGGACTTTGTAATAGCGTCCGGCGCCCTCGGGGCGGCGCACGCAGTGGTACCAGTTCACCCTGGGCAGGATGCCGGAGATGCCCTGGGACCAGGCCAGGAAGGTCACGGCCAAAGGCGTGCCGTTGGTGAGGTTCTTGCCGTTGCAGATGGATAGCAGGGTCCTGCCGGAATCGACCTCGTTGTGGTTGATCTTGATCTTGTGGTTGTCGGAGGAGGTGACCTTGAACTGGCCGATCTGCTCGCCGCGCCAGACCCAGATGACCGCGTACATGTTCTTGAACATGCCGTCCTCGAACTTCACGTGCCCGCTGTCCACTTTGCCGCGCTTCTGCATCATGTTGATCATCTTGATGTAGGTGTCGCGGTAGCTTTGGCTGGGGTTGCTGCCGCCCCAGGCGTCGCCGTCGCAGTTAAGGAAGCGCGGGTTGGTGGAGGATTGCGCCTCGCCGGGGCCGTCCGGCAGCGTGAAGGTTCCGGAGGCAAGGTCGATGTGGCCCTTGGCGGAGGAGCCGGCGATGATCTTCCAAGTGCTGTTCATCCTCACGGAGTGGTGCCAAAACAGTTTGTGGTTGATAACTTTGTCCGTGATGCAGCAGTAGTACCACAGGGGGGCGTGCATCAGGCGGGTGTTGTCCTTGGAGGCGTACTGCTCCTCCCAATAGCGGGAGTGCACCCAGTCTTTGATGACTCCGTCGGTGGCGGAGGAGTCCCTGACCCAGAAGGTCATGGAGTCCTCGTTGGCCAGAACTTCGTTGAAGCAGATGGCCTCCGCGCCGTAGATGTCGCTGCCCAGGGTGGTCATGACGTGGTTCTCGTCGCGGTAGTCGATCATGTTGGCGGCCAGCTGGTTTCTGGCGCGGGACTGGCCTTCCACGGGCTTGCGCATGGAATTCAGGCGGCGACGCAGCTCGGCGCCGGTAATGCTGTTGATCTCGGAGGGGGCGTCCGTGGGAAGCGTCTTGGAGCCCGGCATGTCCACGGAATGCAAGGTGGCCCTGCGGTAAAGTTCCCTGACGGCGTATTCCTGGCTGGCTTCGCTGAGGCGCTTAAAATTGTCGGACTGCAGAAGGAAGGGCATGACTTCCCTCAGCGTTGTGAAAGCCCGGTCGTCGCCCCTGGGGCGGGAGGCCAGGTATTCGCCGGGGTCGTTGACGCCCTCGTCGTATTCGTCGATGACGCCGTTGGCGTTGTTGTCAAGGCCGTCGGTCATCAGAAGCGAGTTGTTGCGGTCGTCGTCGCCGCGGTCGCCGGGGACGCCGTTCTGGCCGTATTTGTAATTGAGGACCGACTTGGCGGCGGCGTAGCCCACGCCCAAGGCTTCCGTTATGGATATCTCGCCGGTGTCCCAGCCGGATCCCTTGGATTTCTCCAGCAGGTAGGCCTTGTTGATGTTCAGCTTAGCGGCCTCGTCCTCCACTTTCACGCGGTAGCGTCCGATGGCGTCGCCGTTCTCGTTCTTGACGTAGACCCAGGGGCCGTAGCCGTCCTTGCCGGCGGGCTGGAGGGCTTTGGTCTGGGAAAGCATTTCCCCCGGGCTTCCGCTGTCGGAAAGCGCGGCGGCCATAAGGGAGGATTTCACGTGGGCCGCGCCGCTCTGATAGAGCATGCGCAGCGCCAGCTCGGCCTGGGTCTGCCGGGAAGCGCTCTCGTCGATGGAAATGGAGACCGCGAAGCTGCCCGCCAGAAGGCTCAGGACCGTTAAAACCGTCAAGACGGCCAGAAGGGCGACGCCCCTCGGCTTGGCGTGAGATATTTTGCTAGACCAGATCATAATGCACCAATGACGCTTGATTTTATTTCTGACTATTTTAGCAAAAGCCTTACTTGTTCTGAAATGTCAAAAGGAAATACCTAGTTTTTACCGAAATGCAACCATTGTTTGTTTCCCCCGGCCTAGAAGATCTTGTTCTCCTTTTTGATCTCCTCCCCGTCCAGGGAGACGACGCAGAGGCAGGAGCTGCAGAAAACGCCCTGGCGGAAGATCTTTCCGCCCCTGCTTATCTTGCTCATGACGTAGCCGGCGGACTGGACGGTCACGTTGGTTTTCGCGCTGGAGACCTCGACGTTCAGGTTCTTCGTCTCGATCTCCCGGTAAACTCTGGTCTCCTTTTTTGTCTTCTCGGAATAGCCCGTGATCTCCTCGATCATGAAGCTGCACTTGACCTCGAAGTTGTACGTCCTGGTGACGGGCGGGGCGATCGCGAAGTCCAGGTTCACCGCCACGGCCACCTCGTCGTTTATGGAGGATTCCAGGATCTCCTTGCTCATGGAGGCTTTCTGGGCGTGGTAGTCGTGCTCCAGAACTTTCTCCTGAATGTCGACCCTGACCTTCACCCTGTCCTTCAGGGCCAGTTTCTGGCTCCAGATGCCCCTTTCCTCCATGCGGGCGTCCTCCTCGTAGCTGGCGTAGCTGACCAGGCCGTCGCTCTTGCCTTTGGCCAGGCCCTTCATGACCAACTGGCGGGAAAGGGACATGCCGTTGGTGAGGATGAGGTCGCCCTGAACGTAAACAGCCCCGTCCTTCTCCTCGCGTTTCCTGGCGGAAGCCCGCAGCCCGGAGGGAACCATGATCTGGCTCTTCACGAACTCCAGGGCCTCCCGGCCTATGGCCGCCAGCTCATCCTTGGTCTTGATGGAGTCGAAAGCCTTGGGATCGTTCTTGTCGGGATCCTGATTGGGCACGTCCAGGTCCACCAGGGCGAAACGCTGGGTCTCCACGTTGTCCCGCAGCAGCAGGAAGGCGCCCGGGCTGTAAACTTCCAGCACGCGGTAAAGGGAGGGCTTCCTCTCCTCTTCCTGGTCTTTCTCGCGGAAATCGTAATTGAAGAGGCCCTTGCTTTGGGAAGGATGGCTCTCCTGGTACTTGTAGACAACTATCATGGCGACAATGGCCAGAAAAACTAGAAAAAAGAAAAACCTCATAGTTCTCCTTCCGGGTCATGCTTGTTAACGGCGCCGTCACCGATGCCCAATTGGAGCTCCACGCCTTTGCTCCTCAAAACTTCCGCCATTAGGAGCGCCTCCTCCCGGCCGCCCACCGGAGCCAGCGTGACAAGCTGGCCGCCGCGGGCCGCCTCCCTCAGAAGCGCGGCGTAATCGCTCTCCCCCATCCGCCTGTAGTCTATGATGAAGACCTTCGCCAGGTCCCTGTTTTCCAATTCCTCCGCGCCCAGCCTTTCCTCGCAGACCAGGGGCTCCGCGTACCCCTCCGGCGACAGGCGCGGCGCGGCGGAGGGCGAAGCGTCCACGAACATCAGCATCACCAGCGGCGCGCCGTAGCGGGCGGCCATGGCGGCGCCCCAGATCATGAAGCGCTGGAAAGGAATGAAGGCGGCCACGAACATGCGGGGCAGCATGCAGCCGCCCAGAAGGAGCGCGCCCAGAAGGGCCGCCGTTTTAATGATCCTGCCTTTCATACCTTAAGCTCTCCAGATAATTTTCCAAAATAAGCTGAGCCGCCACCTGGTCTTTTTTAGCTTTCCTCAGGTCCCGGCTGGCGTCGCCCTGCAGCATGAAGCGCTCGGCGGCCACGGAGGTCAGCCTTTCGTCCCTCAAGATGACCTTGACGGGATACGAGAGCCTCTGCTTCAGGTACTCCTCCAGGAGCCTGGCGCATTCCTCGGAGACCTGGCTTTTCTCCCCCTTTTTGCCGTTCAGCATCACAGGGTTTCCCAAAACCACCGTTCCCACCCGGCGCGCCTCCTCCTTTTCGGAAGCGTACTGCTCGACGATCGCGAGGATCTTCTTGGCGTTGACCTTCGCGCTCCCGCCCTCCGCGGTGGGCAGGGGCTGGGCCGTCAGGCCCAGGGGGTCCGAGACGGCGAAACCCGTTCTCACGGTTCCTATGTCGACTGCCAAAACGCGCATCAGCGGTATTTCTCGTTAAGATCGTTCAGAAGTTTCTTGACGTCCTGGACCTTGTCCCGGGCGCAGACCAGGACGGCGTCCCCGGTCCTGATGACCACCACGTCCTTCAGGCCTATGACGCCCACCAGGCCGTCGGCGTAATTGCCCACGATGCAGTCCTCGGTCTCCAGAAGCTTGACCTCGCCTTTCAGGCGGTTGGCTTTCCCGTCCTCCGGCCAGTGGGCGGAGGCGGAAGTCCAGCTGCCCACGTCGTTCCACTCGAAGGAAGCCGCGCAGACCGCCACGTTGGAAGCCTTCTCCATGACCGCGTTGTCGATGGAGATCTTGGGGACCTTGGCGTAATAGCGCTCCACGGCCTCCCGCTCGCCTTCGGTCCCGGCCTTCGCGATGATGTTTTTCAGATCATCCCAGGATTCCGGCATGAATTCCTCGTAGGCCTTCAGGATATCCTTCGTCTGGAAAACGAACATGCCGGCGTTCCAGAAAAAGCCCGGGGTCTTGTAAAGTTCCTCGGCCACTTCCAGGGGAGGCTTCTCCAGGAAGCGGGAGACCTTCCAGGCCTTGGTACTGCCGGGATAGGCGATCTCCGTCTCGCCCTTGATGTAGCCGTAGCCCGTCTCGGGATAGCGCGGCACCACGCCCACGGTGACCAGCGCGCCCTCCTGGCGCGCCAAGGTCACGGCGTCCGCGATGGTGGCGCGGTATTCGGCGGGGTCGGGAATGTGATGGTCGGCCGAGACCACCACCATGACGCTTCCGGGGGCCTTGGCGTACAGCAGGGCCGCGGCCAGGGCCACGCAGGGCGCGGTGTTGCGGCCGCGGGGCTCCGCTATGACGTTGCCGAAGGGCAGTTCATTGATCTCCTGCCGGATAAGGTCCGCCTGGGCCTCGTTGGTCACGATGAAAGTGTTCTCCGGGCCGGCAATGCCCTCATGGCGCGAGATGGTCTCCCGCAGCATGGTCTTTTCGCCGGTGATGGCCAGGAGCTGCTTGGGACGCATGGTCCTGGAAAGGGGCCAGAAGCGCTCCCCTATGCCGCCCGCCATCACGCAGACCGCCGTCAAACTGTCGTTTCGTTCCGCCATATTAGTGATTCAGTCCTTATAGCGATTATGACGCAAAAAGGTTAGAAGATCCTCCACTTGTTGTGGAACCAGATCCAGCCGGTGGGATAGCGGCGGATATGCCGCTCGAAGACCAGCGAGAGTTTCTGCACGCACTCGTCCACCATTTCCTCGGAAGGCTTTTTGGGCAGCGTGATAGGCTCGTAAAAAAGCAGGCCGTATTTCCAGGGGACGCTTTTCTTGCGCATCAGGAAAGCCGGGACCACCGGGCAGTCCGCCAGGGCCGCCAGCCTGAAATGGATGTCGAAGGTGGTGGTGGGCTTGCCGTAGAAAGTCGTGGGCACCTTGTATTTTCTCTTGGCGTAGAGGTCGGGAAGCACGCCCACCACGCGCCCGCGCTTCAGCGTCCTGATAATGCTCTTCGCGTCGTTGTAAAAGGAAAGGATGTTGTAGCGCTTCCTCAGCCAGGTGTAGATCCTGACCGCCAGGGGCGAGGGGAAAGTCCTGGCTATGACGCCGCCGTCGAAACCCTGGCGTGTGTAGCAGAAATGCACCGGCATGACCTCGAAGCAATGGTAGTGCGCGGTGGCCACGATGACGCCGTGGCCGGCCTCCATGCTCTTGCTGACAATACTCCAGTCGCTCCACTCCTCCACCGGGTCGTATTTCCGGTAGCGCCACTTGAAGACCCAGAGGTAGAAGCAGTCCAGGGCGCTGTAAGTCACGTTGACCGCCACCTTCTTCGTCAAGGCCCGGGCGCGCCGTTCGCTCATCCTGTCGCCGTAGGCGTAGAAGAAATTCAGGAAACACTTGCGTTTGATGAAACGGTAGGTGACGTGCAGTCCGAAGAAGCGGCCCAGCTTGTAAGTCCAGGACCTGGGAATGAGGCCCAGGGGGAACATGAGGATCCCCAGGGCGCAGAAAAGCAGAGCGTAGATCCCGTAGACCACTGAGCGGATCCGGGGATGGCGGCTCATGAAACTGCGTTTCCTCTTCTTATTTTCTTTTCCCATGCCGTTCTTCTTCCTTGTAGGTCAGAGCGAACTGCCGCTGGCACAGCTCCATGAAATTGCAATGGGCGCAAAGTTCCAGCCGGTCGGTCTGCTCGAAATTTTCCATGTTGAGGGGCTCGTTAAGGCTCAAATCGCCCCCCTTCAGCTTGTCGCTGATGTCCCGGACGCTTTCCCTGATGAAATCGAAAGTCTGCCTGGCCGTTTCCTCGTCGTACCTGACGTTCTGCCATGTCCCGTCCGGCAGATAGACCAGGGCCAGCTCGATCATGTCCGGGGGCACGCCGTGCTTCACCTGGGCCCAGATGCCGTAGACTTCCACCTGGTGCGCGTAGAACTGTTGTCCGCGCCCGGTCTTCCAGTCGATAATGAAAAACTTGTCCTCGCTCTGGATGACGGAATCGGGCAGGGCAAAGATCTTGATGCCGCCGATGGTGAAGCTTTCCGGCCCGCCGCTCTCGGGATCCCCCAGGGGGACCAGGGTCCCGTTCGCGAGATATTTCCTGAGCCTGGGGAGGATCATGCCGTAGAAGTTGCCCAGGCAGACCTCCACCCGCTCCTTTATGAAGCCCGCCCAGGCGGCGCGGGCCTCCGGGTCGTTCGGTGAGAACTCGTTGTAATACAATTCCTTTATGCAGCCGTAGCGCTTGGGATTGCTTTGCCAGCGGCCCTCCTGGTGCTGGATCCAGATCCCGCGGAGATACTCGCTGGCTTCCTCCAGGGATTCCTCGAAGGTCGCCTCCTCCCCCGCCTTGATCTTTTCCAGGGCGCGCTTCACGGCCAGGTCCACCGCCGTGCCCGCCAGCGCGAAGCGGTTCTTCATTTGCTTCAGGCGGTAGGCGAGCCTGACGCCCTTGGGCGCCAGGTCCTCCCAGCCGCCCCAGGAACCGTAGCGCTGCCAGTAATAGCGGCGCGGGCAGGCCGCGAACTCCTTGGCCTGACTAAAGGACCAGCAGAAAGTGTTCTTCAATTCAGCCATGCCCGCGCCGGAAAAGGATCAAGCCTTGGGAAGTCTTCCGGACTTCTTCAGGACGACTATGGAATTCACTATACTGAGATTCGGGACGTAGATCCTCTCGCCGTTGGCGAGCAGCTTGGTGTAGCGGATGGTGATCTCCTCCACCTTGCCTTCCACGCCCGCCACGTTGATGACGTCGTCGATGACGAAGACTTCGCCAACGATCAGGGTGATGCCGGCCATCAAGCTGGCAATGGAATCCTTAAGAGCAATGCCTAAGGAGATGCCGCCAACGCCCAGGCAAGCCAGCAGCGGAACGAAGTCGACGCCCATGACGGTCATGCAGACCGTGATGAAGATCAGCCACATCAGAACATGGAAGACCACCACGATAAGCGAGATGACCGTCTTCTTGTGGGGCTTGAAGCTGGAGATAAGATTGCCGATCAGCGTGATGATCAGGTTGATGATGATCGTCGCGAAGATCAAACCAAGGATCAGAACGATCATGTCGACCCAGCCGGGAGCGCCGGGAATGTCCACGAGGGCCCTGAGATTGGCGCCCGCGGTCGTGAAAGCATTGGTTTCCTGCATAATTTTTACCTTGTGTGTTGGTTAAAGATTCAAAAGCAATTCCGCGATCTGCACGGCGTTCAGGGCGGCGCCCTTAAGGAGCTGGTCGCCGGAAACGAGCATCGCGATGCCGTTGGGGAAGAGATAATCCTCCCTTACGCGGCCCACGCGCACTTCGTATTCCTCGGT
>DBWD01000074.1:0-571 GCA_002308555.1 bacterium UBP3_UBA1247 | reverse complement strand
ATGGAATCGTCGTGGAAGATCTTCCTGGTCTCCCTGATCATCTTGGCCTCTTCCTCGTTGAAGCCGTCCGGCCCGATGGCCGAGTTGTGCGAGAAGACGTTGAAGGCGATCTGGTGCGGGAACTTGTTCTTGACTATTGCTTCGCCCGCGAGATAGGCTTTCGTCTGTTCGCGGAGTTCCTCGATGCCCCAGGCGCCGGCGCCGGAGACCGCCTGGTATGTGCAGGAGACGAATCTCTTCAGGCCGAATTTCTTGTAGATCGGGAACAAAGGAACGTTGGCGATGATGGTGGAGCAGTTCGGGTTGGCGATGATGCCGCTGTGCCACTTGATGTCCTCGGGGTTCACTTCCGGCACCACCAGGGGCACCTTGGGATCCATCCTGAAGGCGGAGGTGTTGTCCACGACCACCGCGCCTCTCTCGACGGCCGCGGGGGAGAACTGCTTGGAAAGCGTTCCCGAAGTGGAGGACAAAACGATGTCCACGTCGTCGAAGGCCTCGGGCCTCAGCAGCTCGACGGCGATCTCTTTGCCTTTAAAAACTAATTTGCGTCCCACGGAACGCTCGGAAG
>DBWD01000080.1 GCA_002308555.1 bacterium UBP3_UBA1247 | reverse complement strand
TTGCTAAAGGAAAATCCATAAAGCGTTCCTCTACTTACAACTTACTGTATTTTATTTGAAACAGGCCTTTTTGTCAATGAAAAAAGAGCGTTTATGCTATAATTTATTCCGGCTTTGCGGAGAGTTGGCAGAGTGGTCGATCGCGACGGTTTTGAAAACCGTTGACCGGCAACGGTCCGGGGGTTCGAATCCCTCACTCTCCGCCAATTTTTTTATCTTCCCGTTACCGTCGTGAAAAAGAATCTCTTCACATTGGCTTTGATCGCGAGCTCGCTTCTGGCCTGGTTTTTCCCGGATTACTTCATCAGCGTCGGGGGATACAAGCTGACGAATCTCATAGTGCCCCTTCTGCAGCTCATCATGTTCGGCATGGGCACCACGCTGGCTTTAAGCGACCTGGCCAAGGCGGTGAAAATGCCCTATGGCATAGCCCTGGGAGCCATTCTGCAGTTCGGCGTCATGCCGCTTTTGGGATTCCTTATTGCCAAAGCCCTGAGGCTCGAGCCCGAGATCGCCGCGGGGGTCATCCTGGTTGGTTCCGTGGCCGGCGGCCTGGCCTCCAACGTCATGACGTACATCGCCAGGGGAAACGTGGCTTTGTCCGTCGTCATGACCTGCGTCTCCACGCTGCTGTCGCCCTTCCTGACGCCATTTTTGATGAAATTCTACGCCGGCTGCTACGTTCCCATTGACACGCTGAGCATGTCGCTGGAGATCATAAAGATGACCATCGTGCCCGTGGTCTGCGGGATCGTCTTCCGGAAGATCTTCGCCCGCTATTTTCAGGAGAAGCGCCAGCTTATGGACAATATTCTCTCGTTCATATCCATGTTCGGGATCTGCTTCATACTGGCGGTCATCATCGCCCCATCGAAGGAGCTCATAAGGCGGGCCGGAGCGGTGGTCCTGCTGGCGGCGGCGCTGCACAACGGTCTTGGCATCGCGCTGGGCTATTTCGGCGCCCGGGCGCTGGCCCTGCTCCTGCCCGGAAAATTCAGCGAGGCCGACTGCCGGACCATCGCGTTGGAAGTGGGCATGCAGAACTCCGGCATGGCGACGGGCCTGGCCATCAGCGTCCTTAATTCCAAGGCGGCGGCGCTGGCGCCCACCATCTTCAGCGTCTGGATGGACGTCTCCACCTCGCTGCTGGCCAATTACTGGCGGAAGAAAGCCCCCGCGCCCCCGGAAGGCGGGAACGGGTGAGGCGGCGCCGACAGCGTTGCCAAAAGGGCGGGACTTTTGCTAAAATCAAAAATAATAACAATAGAAAAAACAGAACGATCCGGAGTGTAGCTCAGCCTGGCTAGAGCGCTTGCTTTGGGAGCAAGAAGTCGGAGGTTCGAATCCTCTCACTCCGATAAACCTCCAACAACCAAACCAAAAGGAGATATTATGAAAAAAGTCGTGTTGTCATTAGTGCTTCTGGCCGTCGTTTTCCTGGCCGGCTGCGCCGACGTTTCCATCGCCAAAAACAGCTCCTTCAGGGGCATGCCCTGCGACGGCGGCCAGTCCATCGGCCTCTTCGCCTACAGAAACGGACTTTATTTCCTGCCCACTTATCCGCTCTGGACTGAAGGCGGACGCGAAGTCAATTTCAACGAAACTCTCGCCGACCTGACCGCGCAGGCCAAGGGCCAGGGCGCCGGCAGCCTCAACACGGTCGTCGCCAAGGAAGAATCCACCTGGCTTCCCTTCACCTTCGTGCTTTGGTACAAGAAGACCACCGTCTCCGCCACGGCCACGAAATAGTTTAATCCTTAAATTTACCAAGCGGGGAGCCGCCCTTCGCGGCGGTTCCCCGCGTTTGAACAGATCATGAGTCTCAAAGTTTGCAAATTCGGCGGCTCGTCTTTGGCGGACGCCGAACAGTTCAAGAAAGTCCGCGCCATCCTTGAAAGCGATCCCTCGAGAAGGATCGTGGTCGTCTCCGCTCCCGGTAAACGTTTCGCCGACGACGTCAAGATAACCGACATGCTGCTCCTTTGCCAGAGCGTTCAAGAACAGGGCCTGGATCTTGGCCAGATGTTCCAGAAGATCAGGACGCGCTACAAGGAGATCGTCCAGAACCTCGGAGTCGACATCGACATCGACGCCCTTCTGGACGAGACGGAAGCCCAGATGAAGAAGAACGGGACGAAGGACTTCATGGCCAGCCGCGGCGAATACCTCTGCGGCAGGATCACGGCCGCCTGGCTCAAGGCCCGCTTCGTCGATCCCGGCGAATTTCTGCAGATCGAATCCAGCGGCGTCATCGAGGAAGAGACTTATGAGAAGCTTGGCGAGGCCCTGAAAGGCGACGGCCTCGTGGTCATGCCGGGCTTCTACGGCTGCACCCCCAAGGGCAAGGTCAAGACCTTCCCCAGGGGCGGCTCGGACATTTCCGGCGCCGTGGCCGCCAGGGCTGTGAGGGCCGACCTTTACGAGAACTGGACGGACGTCAACGGTTTCATGATGGCCGATCCCAGGCTCGTCAAGAACCCGAAGCACATCGAGACTCTGACCTACAAGGAACTGCGCGAACTGGCCTACATGGGCGCCAACGTCCTGCACGACGAGTCCATCTATCCGGTCTCGGAACCGGGCATCCCCATCGAGATCAGGAACACCAACGATCCCACCGGTCCCTTCACCAGGATCGTTCCCGGCCGTCCCAAGGACGACCGCATCGTGACCGGCATCGCCGGGCGCAAGGATTTCTACCTGGTGCAGATCGAGAAGATCCTCATGAACAAAATGGTGGGCTTCGGCCGCAGGCTCCTGCAGATCTTCGAATCGCACGGCGTCAACTTCGAGCACGCGCCCACCGGCATCGACACCATGTCCGTCATCATCAGGAAAGAATACGTGGGCGACAAGCTGCCCTCCATTCTCGAGGAGATCAAGAGGACGCTGCAGCCCGACAGGCTGGAAGTCACGGACAACCTGGCGCTCATCGCCACCGTGGGCCAGGGCATGATCCGCTGCGTGGGCTTCGCCGGACGCCTTTGCACGGCGCTTTCCAAGCGCGGCATCAACCTTCAGGTCATCGACCTGGGCTCCACCCAGGACAACATGATCGTGGGCGTGGAGCTGAACGACTTCGAGGAAGCGGTGCGCGCCATCTACGAGGAGTTCGAGCAGAAATAAGCGCCTGCCCGGACCGAAACAAAAACAGCCCCCGGAAAAACCGGGGGCTGTTTTTTATTGTCCGCGTCCGCCTGCTCAGAGGCCCAGGGAGGAGGCCAGCTCCGCGAATTTCGGCAGGGAGTTGACCACCGTCTCGTAGGAGACGCAGTAGGCGATCCTGACGTAGCCGGCGCAGCCGAAGGCGCTGCCGGGGACCACCAGGATGTTGAACTTTTTGGCGGCCTGGGCGAAGGCGCCGTCGTCTTCCGTGGGCGTCTTCATGAAGAGGTAGAAGGCGCCCTCCGGCTTGACGCACTGGAAGCCCAGCTTGGTCAGGCCTTCGTAAAGGGCGTTCCTGTTCCGCTCGTAGTAGGCGATGTCGGTCTTGGCGTCCAGGCACTCGGCCACGGCCAGCTGCATGAGGGAGGGGGCGTTGACGAAGCCCAGGATGCGGTTGGCCACGCCCAGGGAGGCCCAGACCTGCTCGTAGTCGTCGATCTCGGAGGGGACCACCACGTATCCCAGGCGCTCGCCGGGAACGGACATGGATTTGCTGAAGGAATAGCCCACCAGGGTGTTGCGGTAATATTTCGTCAGGTAAGGGCAGACGGCGCCGCCGTAGACCAGCTCGCGGTACGGTTCGTCGGCGATGAGATAGATGGGGGAGCCCAGCTCCTTTTGCTTGACCTCCAGGATGGAGCTCAGGCGCTTTATGGTGTCCTCGCCGTAGACCACGCCGGTGGGGTTGTTGGGGGAATTGATCAGCACGGCCTTGGTCTGGGGGCGGATGAGCTTTTCGAAAGCCGCCAGGTCAGGCTGGAAGTTCAGCACGTTGGGCGGGACCACCACCAGCTCGCCGTCAAAGTTGGCCACGTAGTTGCGGTATTCCCCGAAGAAGGGGGCGAAGGTGATGACTTCGTCGCCGGGGTTGAGAAGGGTCTTCAGGATGATGTTCAGGCCGCCAGCGGCGCCCACGGTCATGATGATGTTGCCGGAATTGAAGCCGGTGCCGAAACGCTTGTTGAGGGAGGCGGCGATCTTTTCCCTCACGGAAGGGAAGCCCGGGTTGGGCATGTAGCCGTGGACCTTCACCGGGGGCTGCTCGTTCAGGATCTTCACCAGGGCTTCCTTCAGCTCCTCCGGGGCTGGCACGTTGGGGTTGCCCAGGCTGAAGTCGTAAACGTTCTCCGGCCCGTACTGCTGCGCCAGCTTCAATCCTTCCTCGAACATGGCGCGGATGACGGAATTCCCGGCCACCATTTTCTGCATGCGTCTCGATATCATCTTCCCTCCTGATTTTCTTGTTTACGCGGCTTATTATAGCAAAAAAATCCCGGAGGTCGGGGCGCGTTCCGGAAGCCGCTTTCACCATGGGCGCGCGAGGCTGCGGGGGATTGCCTTGCCCGGGGGATTTTTTAGTAAAATAATAATATTTAGCAAACGTTTAAAATTTAATTCCTAAGGAGAAGACATGAGTCGCAACATCATTCAAGAATTGAAAGAACGCGCCGCCAAACTTCAGCGCACCATCATCCTTTCGGAATCCTGGGATCCCCGCATGGTGATCGCCGCTTCCAAAGTCGTGAAGGAGGGCTTCTGCAAAGTGGCCATGATAGGCAAGGCGGACGAGGTGAACAAACTGGCGAAGGAAAACGGCGTCAGCCTGGAGGGCGTGACCCTCTACGATCCGGACAAGGTCACCGAGGAGAACGGCTTCGTGGAGAAGTTCTACGAGATGCGCAAGGCCAAGGGCCTCACCATGGACCAGGCCGCCGAGATGATGAAGAACCATCTTTACATCGCCGCCATGATGACCAAGGACAACCTGGCCTACGGCTACGTGGGCGGCGCCTTCAACTCCACCGCCAACATGCTCAGGTCCGCCCTGCACGTGCTGAAGACCAAGCCCGGCATCAAGACGCTTTCCAGCTATTTCCTGATGGTGGTGCCCGACTGCCCCTACGGCGCCGACGGCGCCTTCGTCTATTCCGACTGCGGCGTGGTGCCGAACCCCACCAGCGAGCAGCTGGCGGACATCGCCATCGCGGCCAGCGAATCCTGCCGCAACATCCTGGGCGTGGAGCCCTACGTGGCCATGCTTTCCTTCTCCACCAAGGGCAGCGCCAAGGACGCCATCGTGGACAAGGTCATCGAAGCCACGAACCTGGTCAAGCAGCGCGCCCCGGAACTGAAGGTGGACGGCGAGCTGCAGGGCGACGCGGCCCTTATCGAGGCCATCGGCGCCAAGAAGGCCCCGGGCAGCCCGGTAGCCGGCAAGGCCAACGTGCTCATCTTCCCGGACCTCAACTGCGGCAACATCGCCTACAAGCTGACTGAGAGACTGGCCAAGGCGGAAGCCTTCGGCCCGCTGCTCCAGGGCTGCGCCCGCTCCGTCAACGACCTCTCCCGCGGCTGCAAGCCCGAGGACATCGTGACGGTGGCGGCCATCACCGCCGTTACGGAATAAGCGCATGCGCGTGGGCTCTCTAGCGCTCGGCCTTTTGGCGCTGGCGATCCTGGGCGGCCTGGCTCTGCGGCCCGGCCGCCCGGGAGACCCCGGAAGCGGCGCAGACAAACGCTGCGCCGGCGTGCTGACCATCCTTTCCCCGCACTGGGAAGGCGTGAGGGAGGAGGTGGAGAGAGCCTACAACGAGGAAAGAACGGCCAGGGGAGAACTTCCGGTGCGCTTCGACTGGCTGGACGTGGGGGGCACCTCGGACATCATCCGCTACATCCGCTCCTCCTTCCTGAACCGGCCCGAAGGCATCGGCGTGGACCTACTCTTCGGAGGAGGCACCGATCCCTACCTGGCGCTGAAGAAGGAAGGCCTGTTGGAAAAATGCGACCTGCCCGCCGAGCTTCTGGACTCCATAGGCAAAGACTGCGCCGGCGTGCCGGTGCTGGATCAGGAAGGCTTCTGGTACGGCGTGGGGCTTTCCGGCTTCGGCATCATCTACAACAAGGTGATCTTAAAAAAACTCGGGGTGAAGGAGCCCGTCAGCTGGTCCGACCTGGCGAAAGGGGAGTGCTATTCCTGGATCGCCTCCGCGGATCCCAGGAAATCCGGCTCGGTCTTCATGATGTACGAGATCATCGTGCAGAGCTTCGGCTGGGAAAAGGGCATGGAGGTGATCAGCGCCATGAGCGGGAACACCCGTTCCTTTTCCGGCAACGCCGGCAGCATTCCCAAGGACGTGGCGCTGGGGGAAGCGGCCTTCGGGCTTTGCATAGACGTCTACGCCCTGAACGCCGTCATGGACGCCGGGGAGGATAGGCTGGGCTTCATACTGCCGCCGGGGGAGACGGTCATCACGCCGGACGCCATAGCGCTCCTGAAAGGGGCGCCGGAAAAGGAGCTGGCCAGGGACTTCATCATCTTCAACCTTTCCGAGAAAGGCCAGAAGCTCTGGTCCTTTTTCCCGGGAACGGACCCGGACGCCCCGAAGGAGCACGCCCTTCTGAAGATGTCGGTCTGCCCTTACATGTACGAGAAATATCCCGCCGCGGCCATGCTGAAGGCTTCGCCCTTCAAAATGCCGGTGAAGTTCCATTACGACCTGCGGGCCGCGGCGGACAGGATGAACATTTTCCGCGATTATCTCGGGATCCTCTTCGTGGATCACCGGGAGGATTGCGCCAAGGCTTGGAAAGCGGTCCTGGATTCCCCGGAGGACGAGGGGAAGCGGCGGCTGTTTTTCGCCCACCCCGTCTCCTCTTCGGAGCAGTTTCGGGAATTGGGCAGGGGAGATTACACCAACTCGCGGATCCGCGCGAAACTTCAGACCGAATGGTCCAACGACGCCGGAAGCCGCTATAAGAAGATCCTCAGCGATCAAAACACCCAGGGACAAACAAAATGAAAAAACTACTTCTCGCAGCTTTGCTGTTTCTCGCGGCGGGGAACCTGGCGGCCATGGTCTGGGAGACCAACAAGGTCTA
>DBWD01000018.1:1446-8294 GCA_002308555.1 bacterium UBP3_UBA1247 | reverse complement strand
CCGTCGAGGTCGAAGACGCCGTAGATTATGTCGGCTTTCACGCAGACGGCCCTATTAGACGGCAGCGTCCAGGGGGTGGTGGTCCAGATGGCGATGGAAGCGTCCTTGGGAAGGCCCTGGGGAAGCGTCTGGCCTTCCGCTAAGGGAAACCTCACGTAGATGGAATCGGAGGTGTCCTGCTCGTATTCTATCTCGGCGGCCGCCAGGGCGGTCTCGCAGTTGGTGCACCAGTGGATGGGCTTGCAGCCCTTGTAGACGTAGCCCTTGGCGTACAGTTCGCCGAAGGACCGGATGATGTCGGCCTCGTAGAGGGGATCCATGGTGATGTAGGGTCTGCCCCATTCGCCCAGCACGCCGAAGCGCTTGAACTGGGAGCGCTGAATGTCGATGTATTTGGCGGCGTATTCCCTGGCCTGGCGGCGGAACTCCACCTGGTCCACCTCGTCCTTGGTCTTGCCCAGCTGTTCCAAAAGAGCTTTTTCGATGGGAAGCCCGTGGCAGTCCCAGCCCGGCACGAAGGGCGCGTCGTAGCCCCGCATGGTCAGGTAGCGGACGGTCATGTCCTTCAGGATCTTGTTCATGACGGTGCCGATGTGGATCCTGCCGTTGGCGTACGGCGGGCCGTCGTGCAGCACGTATTTCTTGGCGCCGTTTCTGGCTTTCCTGATCTGTCCGTAAAGGTCTTCCCTCTCCCATTTCTCAAGTCTCTTCGGCTCCTGCTGCGGCAGGTTTCCCCGCATGGGGAAATTGCCGGCGGGCAGGTTCAGAGAATCCTGATACTTGTTTTTCTCTTCTTTGCTCATTTTCGGTTTTGCTTTGTTACAGAATTTTATGTTGGTTGAATGTTATTTTAAAGTCACGTTCGCTTCCTCGATGTCCGAGCCGCGCATATATTTTATGGGAATGGTCTTGCCCGCGCTGTAAGCCTTGTTCATGGCGTAGGTGTAGGTCGCCACGGAGTCGACTTTCAGGCCGCCTATCTCCAGTATGACGTCGTTGGCCTGCAGCCCCGCCAGCTCGCCGGGCCCCAGCTTCTGGGTGTTGGTGATGAGCATGCCGTAGTCGGTCTTCAGGCGCTTGTTGCGCTTCTGCATGATGGCGTCCACCTTGATGACGTACATGCCGCTGTTCATCATGCACTGCGAGGTGGTGCCCAGGGACTTCTCGTATTCCTCCGGCACCTGGGTCTCCTCGGTGTTGACGGTCACCTTGGTCCCCTCGCTCTCCTTTGCTTCCTCCTTGGCCTGCGCCGCGGTTTCTCCCTTGCTCTCGCCCTCCTCCTCGCCGCTGGCGGCGGCGGTCATGTTGGTGTTGGCGGGCAGGTCGTACTGGAAGGAGAAGGGCCGGTTCAAAAACTCGCTGATGTCGCCGTAGGTCCTCAGCTTGAGAGTCTTGGTCTCGCCGTTCTCCTCGAAGGTGATCTTCTGGTTGGCGCTGTCGATGAACGTCACACGGGCTTCCGTGTCCGCGATCTTCTCGCCCTCCGCCACCGGGAAGGTGGAGCGGGTGGACTTGTTGTAGAAAAGCGCGAAGTTCGCGTCGCCGAACTTGGAGATGCCGTTGAACTGGATGTGCTTCGTCCAGGAGGGCAGGTCGTCCTTGTTGTCGTTGGCGGAAGTGTAGGACCTGGGGCCGCCCCTTCTGGAGGCCATTTCCGCCACGTCCTTGGGCAGCGCGAAAATGTCGCTTTTCAGCCCGGAGTTGAGGGCGTCGTAATCCGGCGGATTCCAGGCCGGCAGATCCTTGTCCTCGCTGTCGTTGAAGACGAAGGAGCGGACCGACATGTCCACCACCGCCTGGGGATTGTTGGGATCCTTCAGGTTGCTCTTGATCTTCATGGCGTCGAAGCCCACCAGCTGGCCGGCGCTCTCGATGAGGCCCAGCGCGGCGTTCAGGCTCTTCCAGTCGCACTTCACGTCCTTCAGGTTGTAGGAGAAGTCGCTGTACATGTCGTTAGTCTGGGGCTGCTTCACCGCCGTGGAAGTGATGGAGGAGCCGTAGCGGGAATCCAGCTTGGCGAATTCCTCGCGCAAAGTCCTGGCCAGGTTTTCCGGCATCTTCTGCGCCGTGATGGTCTCCAGGGCGTTGCTGTAGCGCTCCGTCAGGTTCTTGTAATCCTTGGCGAGGGCCGCGCCCTGGCTGATCTTCTTGTCCGCCGTGGCGATGTTCTTGTTCAGGTCGGCCAGGCGCTTGGAATTGGATTCCAGTTTTTCCGTTCCCGGGGATATGAGCTGCGTCCAGATCAAAACTATGACGACGAGGGCTCCGCCTATCCCGACGGTCATCCATTCTCTAGTGGTCAAGGCTCTCATTCGTTTACCTCCTCATCGTTTTCGGCGTCTCCGGAAGGCGTGTCCTCGAAAGCGTCGCCAGCCTCGATTTCATTGTCCTGGCCCGGGGGGGCGCCGGCGCTTTCGCCGCCCTGCTCAGCCCCGTTGTCCCGGCTCTCAAGACTGCCGGCTGCCGCTTCGTTTACGCTCTCGTCGGAGGAGGCCGCGTCTTTGGAAACGGCCGCTTCATTCGAAACGACGGCGGTTTCCTCGGCGACTGCCTCTACGGCCTCTTCAGAGGCGGCGGCCGCGGTCTCCGCGGCTTCCGTGACGGCCTGCGCGGCTTCCTCCTGGGCTTTCGCCTTGGCCTTGGCGGCTTCCGCCGCCGTCTGCTGTTCAGCCTCTTTCTTCCTGTCCATCAGCCTGCCCGAGCGGGCCGGTTTCACGACGTTGGCCGGCTTCGTTTCGCCCTGGGCGCCGGAAGGCGCCGGGGGCTCGGCCACCCTGGATCTGGGGGCCACGGGCGCCGAGGCGGGGTTGCTCAGCCGGAAGGGCGTCCCCTGCTGGGGGGCGCTCATGATGTCGGCGGAAACGTCCGTTTTGGGCGTTTCCCTGGAAGTATCGGGCTTCGGTGGTTCGGCCGGGCTTTCCTGGGCTCCGCCTTCCGCCTTTTCCGATTCGGCCTTCAGGCCGGCGGCGGGAGGCTCGGATCTTTTTTCGGCGGCCTCCTCGGCCTTGCCGGATGTGACCGCGCTTTCACCCAGGAGCGACCTGAGTTTCTCGTTGTACTTGTAGTCGGGCAGAATGTCGCAGGTCAGCTTGAAGTAGTGCACCTGCAGGCCGTACTGCATCATGGTCTTCTCCGAGGGCACGATGACGTTCTCGAAGCGCAGCTGCCGCTGCATGTTCTCCTCGAAGATCAAATAGTCCGCGTTCCTGGAATAGCCCTCCAGCGTCATGGTGTTGTTCTTGTCCACGCCGATCGAGGTTATCCAAAGGTTGCTGGTCATGCAGGAGGAGATGCCGGACAGCACGGAATTCCAGGACGTCTTGCGGGAGATGACGCCCTCTATGTCGTTGACGGCCTTCTGCAACTGCGCGTTGCGCTTCTCCAGAAGGTCGACCTTTTTCGTTTCGGTCAGTTTGGAGCGCAGCTCCTTGTTCTTGGCCTCCACCTTGGAGTTGCTGATGAGCACCGCGCCGCCCAGCACCAGGAGCGCCAGCACGGCCACGGCCGCCACGCCCACGGCCAGCTTGATGAGCATCTTGCGGCGCATGGCCAGCATCTGAAGCTTGACCACGTCCACGGGCAGCAGGTCGATGTAGATGGCCGCCTCCCCTATCTGGGCCAGAGCCGCGCCAAGGACCGCGCTATAGGAGGGCCCGAAGGCGCCCTTGCGCTTGCTTTGGATCGCGTCCAGTCCGTTGAGGTAAAGGGGCTCGCCCACGCCGCAGGGCGCGGAGAGCACGCTGCAGATCTCCGCTCTGACAGCGCCGCCGCCGGAGAAGCAGACGTTTTTGACGCCTTCGCTCAGGCCGCGGCTTCTGAGGAAGCGGATAGTGCGGTCCAGTTCCTCGCAGATCCCCTGCATGGCGGTGAGGAGCTCCGCGGGATCGGCGAGGCAGGTCTCATCCCATTTCTCGATCTTGCGCTGCTCGGCCTCCTCGAAGGATATGCCTTCCTTGTCCGCGATGTACGAGGTCAGGTCGTCGCCGCCCTTCTCCACGCTTCTGGTGAAGGCCAGCTCGCCCTCCGCGTTCACCAGCAGGAACTCCGTCCGGCGGGCCCCCATCTCGATGATGAGCGTGTCGCCGGAGGTCTCGGGAAGCTTGCCCGAGCGCTTCAGGTAATCGTAAAGGTTGAAGATGGCGAAGGAGGACACCTGGATGGCCGTCTGTTTCAGGCCTTTCTGGGAATGCAGTTCCAGGAACTTCGGGATGAGGGCCTGCCTGACCGCCGCGAAGACCACCTTGGAGGAGGTGGGCGCGGGCGCCGCCTCGGCGGCCTCGCCGCCGTTTTCCCCGCCCTCTTCCGGCGCGGCTTCCTTGGCCTCTATGGGCTTGAAGTCGAAGGCCGTGATGGCGCGCTCCATGGCGAAGGGCAGGTGGCTCTCCGCCTCGAAGACCAGCATCTGCTTGATCTGGCCCCTGTCCGCGCTGGGCAGCTCCAGATGGCTGACCGTCACGAAATCGCGGGACATCACGGAAAGCACGCCGATGTCCTTGAGCTTGTTGCGCTGCAGGATCTGGCGCACCGTGTCCTTCACCGCCTCCGGGGTCACGTCGCCCCGGGAGGAAGCGAAGGGAATGGGCATCTCGTCGAGATACCTGGCCTCAACGCCGCTGTTGCGGCGGTGCAGTATCGCCAGCTTCACGTAGCGCGAACCGATGTCCAGGGCCACGGTCTTGTCGCCGCCGGACAGTATGTTCGCGAAACTTTTTTTCTTTTGAGTCTGAGCCATAAAAGGTTTTAGACGTGGGAATGATCCCGCCCCGCGGCGGGAAGATTAAAGAACGGTCACTTGCCCCAGTCGGCTGTCTGGCCGCCGGCCTTGCCTTCCGTCTCGTCGGAGGTGACGCCGGAAGAGGTCACGCGCACCGTGCCGTCGCTCTCCACGGTGACCACGTACTCGTTGCCCCAGGGGTCCGGGCCGGGCTGGTCCTTCAGGAATTCCGGATAGAGGTCGGAGAGCGCCGTGATCGGCTTGCCGTAAGTCAGCTGGTAAAGCTCCGCCTGGGTCTCGAATTCCTTGATCTCCATGACGGCTTTGGCTTTTCTGGCCTTCTCGGTGTTGCCGATGAGCTTGCCGCCCACCACGGAGCCCAGGATGCCGATGACCGCGACCACGACCATCATTTCCACCAGGGTGAAGCCGCGTTCCATAAGACGGCGTTTGTTCTCTTTGCTTTTATTGTTCATATAGCCTCCGAATGGTTTGGATTTTTTACACTTCCTCAGTGACGCTCAAAACTTCCTCCAGCGTGGTGACGCCGGCCAGCACCTTCTGCCAGCCGGAGTGCTGAAGGGTCACCATGCCTTCCTTGATCGCCTGTTTCTTGATCTCGTAGGACGCCGCCCGCTTCAGGGTCAGGGCCTTGATCTCCTCGCTCATCTGCATGATCTCGAAGAGCGATATCCTGCCCTTGAAGCCCGTGTCGCGGCACTTCTCGCAGCCCTTGGCGCGGTAGATCTTGTATTTGCCCCTGGGCGCCACATCCTCGGGAATGAGGAGCCTGTCCAGGGCGTCCGAGACGTCCTCCTCCACTTCCTCGCGGCAATAGGGGCAAAGGACCCTCACCAGGCGCTGGGCCAGCACGCCGATGACGGAGGATGTGATGAGGTACGGCTCCACGCCCATGTCGATGAGACGGGTGATGGCGGAGGGCGCGTCGTTGGTGTGCAGGGTCGAGAAGACCAGGTGGCCGGTCAGGGACGCCTGCACGGCTGTTTCGGCGGTCTCCACGTCACGAATTTCGCCGACCATCACGATGTCCGGGTCCTGACGCAGAATGGAACGCAAGCCTTGCGCGAAGGTAAGCCCCACCTTGGCGTTCACGTGGATCTGGTTGATGCCCTTTATCTGGTATTCCACCGGGTCCTCGATGGTGATGATCTTGACGTCCGGCTTGTTCAGAACTTTCAGCGAACTGTAGAGGGTCGTCGTTTTACCGCTGCCGGTAGGTCCTGTCACCAGAACGATGCCGTGCGAGACTCTCAGCATACTGTCGTAGAGCTTCAGATGGTGCTCGTCGAAGCCGAGGTCCTTCAGGTCCAGCATAAGCCCGCTCTTGTCCAGAAGACGCATGACCACGTTCTCGCCCCAGACCGTGGGCATGATGGAGACACGGATGTCGATCTCCTTTTGGCCCAGCTTCATCTGGATGCGGCCGTCCTGGGTGGTGCGGCGCTCGGAGATGTCCAGGTCCGACATGATCTTGATACGGGAAAGAATGGCCGCGTGCAGGTTGGGCGGAGGCGAGCTCATCTCGTGCAGCACGCCGTCCACGCGGTAGCGCACCAGCAGCTGGTTCTCGAAGGGCTCGATGTGAATGTCGGACGCCCTCATCTGCAGCGCGTTCCAGATGATCAGGTTCACCAGCTTGATGATGGGGGCCTCGTTGGCCACGTCCACGCCGTCCTGGTCCTCCCTGATGTTGCCGATGATCTCAAGGTCGTCCTCGGTCAGGTCCTGGATGACTTTCTCCACGGACTGGGCGTTGCCGCTGTTGCAGCGCTCGATGGCCTCGGCGATCTCGTCGGGGCTGGCCTTCACGATCTCCAGCTCGCTGGTGATGACGCGCTTCAGCTCGTCCAGGGTCTCGATGTCGTCCGGATCAGCCATGGCGACCTGGATGACGCCCGGCCTGGGCTCGCAGATCGGAATGAGCTGGTGCTTTTCCAAAAAAGCGTAAGGAAGCCTGTAAAAAAGCTGCTGGTCGATCTTCGCTGTGGCTAGGTTGAAGCTTTCTTCGCTCATTTTAATATTTCCCGCTTGTTAGTTGCATGATAAAAATTCCTTATTCCGGGGAAGGACCGAAACCTCCGCCGCCCCCGCCGCCTCTCGGGCCTCCGCCCGA
>DBWD01000018.1:0-1429 GCA_002308555.1 bacterium UBP3_UBA1247 | reverse complement strand
CCGCCTCTGCCTCCCCGGCCGCCGCCGCCCGGACCGTCGCCCCGGCTGTTCTCGTAGTCAGGATCCAGCTCCGGCGCTTCCGGGCCGTTTCCGCTGCCGCCGCCGTTCTCGTTGCCCTGGCCGTTCTTGACCTTCATGGTGGGCAGCATGACGGCGCTGGTCAAAGGCTGGATCCTTTTGCCCAGGTCGAGGAAAAGCGTGATCTCCGCCTCGTAGGGCTTGGAGTTTTCCTGCTCCTTGATGGAGGTGTCCCAGCCCCGGGTGACGTTGCCGTCCTCGTCGTAGTAGTTGATCTCCATGCCGACCACGCCCTCCACCAGGGGCACCACGGAATACTCGTTGTCCCCCAGCTCTTCGTCCGAAACGTTGCAGAGGCTTTTCTGGAGCACGAAGACTCCCTCCCCGGTCCTGGCGATCTCGTAGCGCACCCTCGCCTCCCCCGCCAGCCAGCGGTCGTCCAGCTGGGTGGGCGGCACCAATGTCACCAGCTCCACGCTGTCCACGGGGTAGCCGTCCAGGTCGCCGGTGGTGGAGACGAACTCGTACTTGCCGGTGGAAGCGTATTCCATGTTCCCGAAAGCCGAGAGCATCTCGTCCATGGCCAGCCTGGCGCCGTGGAAAAGCTGGGCCCGGTCGCGGCCGCCGGTGCAGACCTTGCTGGAGATCGCCAAAGCCGACTGGATCATGGTCATCACCATGACCATGATGGACATCGTCAGCAGAAGTTCCAGGATCGTGAAGCCGCGGCTCTTGCTCATTCGTCAGCCCAGTTTGTCCAGATCGTTCACGCCGGTGTACAGAAGCGTTTTCATGCCGGCCTCGGCGGCCCAGGCGAGGTTCTCCTCCCTGTCGTCCACGTAAACGCATTCAGCCGGGGAAACCCCCAGGGATTCGGCGGCCTTGGTGAAAAATTCCGGGCTGTTCCTGAGGATGCCGAGCTGCCAGGAGCAGGCCCATTTCGTGAAGGGGGCGAAGTCCTCCCTCTTCCTCAATATCTCTTCCTGCGCCTGGGACAGGTTGGCCGCCACGGCGCAGACGTCTTTCTTGGCCAGTTCCGCGATCTTGGCCAGGGCCTCCGGATAGTAGGTGTAGCCGCTCTGCCAGATCTCCATGAACTGCTCCTCCTCCAGCTTCAGGCCGGTCTTGGCCTGCAGCCTCAGGAAGAACTGCGTCATGGTCATGCGTCCGCTTTCCAGAAGCTCCGTGTCCCTTTTGAACTCCGCCATGAACTCGTCCTTCTTGGCGAAGATCAGCAGGGCCGTCAGCGGGTTCAGCGCCGACGCCAGTTTTTTCATGGTGGCTTCCTGATCGTAGAAAAGCACCACTTTGCCCAGGTCGAATAGAAACATTTTCACTCCTAAGTATATTTTTCCTTTTATTCTTTTTATTATACCTAATTTCGCGTCTGAATGAAACACAAAAAAAAAGG
>DBWD01000152.1:3747-7272 GCA_002308555.1 bacterium UBP3_UBA1247 | reverse complement strand
GAAGTGAAAAGATAATTTCCTTCCCGGCTCTTTGCTTCCTTAGCCATAAAATCTCCCTAGCTGGTAGCGTCTATTAAAAAAATCTGTCTTTTATAATTATAGTCAATTTGAAATTATTTTTCTCATCTCTCCGCCTGGCCGTCGATAAAGCGGGCGTATTCGGGATTGAAGATCATTTTGATGGTTCCCGTGGGGCCGTTGCGCTGCTTGGCTATGATTATCTCCGCGTCGTCGGAGGCCGCCTCCTTGTTGTAATAGCTGGGGCGGTAGAGCATCATGACCATGTCGGCGTCCTGCTCGATGGAGCCGGATTCCCTCAGGTGCGAGAGCTGGGGGCGGCTGCCCTTGTCCGATCCCTGCTCGGCCTGGCGGTTGAGCTGGGAGAGCGCGATGACCGGGACTTTCAGTTCCACGGCCAGGGATTTCAGGGAACGGGAAATGTAGCTGATCTCCTGGACCCTGTTGTCCTTGAACTGCTTGTCGCTGCCGGCGGAAAGGAGCTGGATGTAATCCACGAAGATCGCCGCGAAATTGGGGCACTGGGCCCGCAACAGCTGGCAGCGGCTCTTGATGTCCAGGGGCGTCAGGCTCGGGGAGGAGTCGATGAAAAGGTCGAGCTCCTTGATTATGCCGGCCGCCCGGACGATCTTGCTGTAATCCGCGGCGGTCATGTCGCCGCGCCTCAGGTTCTGGCCCCTGACGCTGGCCCTGGAGGCCAGAAGGCGGCAGACCAGCTCGTCGGGGCCCATTTCCAGGGAGAAGAAGGCCACGGCGGCGTTGTTCTTCTCGGCGATATGCTCGGCGAGGTTGAGCGCCAGGGCCGTCTTGCCCATGGAGGGGCGGGCCGCCAGGATGATCAGCTCGCCAGGGTGGAAGCCGGAGGTCATGGTGTTGAGATCCCGGAAACCGGTGTTGAGGCCGGAGACCTCGGCGCCTTTCTGACGGGCCTTGGTGAGCTTTTCCAGCATCTCGATGGTGGGAAGCATCAGGTCCCCCGCCGAAACGAAGCCTTTGTTGCGCTCTTTCAGGAGCCCTATCATGCTCTGCTCCGCCTCGGAGATGATCTCCTTGGCGTTGCGGCCGCTGTCGTGGCACTCGCTTATGGCCTTGCGGCAGGTGGTGACCAGGTTTCTCAGCAGGGCTTTGTCCTGAACGATGTCGGCGTAATACTCGATGTTTTCGGTGGTGGGCACCGCTTCCACCAGAGCGGCCAGGTAGGCCGGGCCGCCCGCGTTGACGTAGGCTTCGTTTTTCTCCAAAGCGGCGTGGACGGTGACGACGTCCACCGCCTGCTTGGCGTCCACCTTGGCGCTGATGGCGGAAAATATCTCCCTATGCGCCGGCTCGGTGAAGGAGTCGCGCGTGACAAAGCCGAAGGCCTTGGCCCGCGCCACTTCATCGACCAGCATGCAGCCCAGGACGCAGCGCTCCGCCTCGAGGTTCTTCGGCGGTTCGTAATTGGCCAGGGCGGCGGGTATTTCGCTCTCGGGAGTCGCCATCGCGTGAATTATTCGCTAACGACCCAAACTTTCAGCTGAGCAGTGACTTCGGGATGAAGTTTGACTTCCACGCTGGTGAGGCCGAGCTGCTTGATGGGGGTCTCGAGAAGGATCTTCTTGGCGTCCAGGACGACGTTCTGGGCTTCCAGGTCGTCCGCGATGTCCTTGGCGGTGACGGAGCCGAAGAGTTTCTCGTCCTCGCCGGCCTTGCGGGCCAGCTTGACGGTCAGCTCTTCCAGTTTCTTGGCCATGGCCTGGCAGGCTTCCAGTTCCTTGGCTTCCTCGATGCGGCGGCGGCGGACCAGGGCCTCGATCTGATCTTTGGCGTCCTTGGTGGGCTTGTCAGCCAGCTTCTTGGGAAGCAGATAATTGCGGGCGTAACCTTCGGAAACGTTCACGATCTCGCCGGCTTTGCCGAGCTTGGGAATATCTACACGTAAAATCAGTTCCATAATTCCTTCCTTAAAAATTAGTCTTCGTTGTGAACATCGCCCACGTAAGGCAGCAGAGCCATGAAGCGAGCCAGTTTGACGGCCTTGGCCAGTTTGCGCTGGCACTTGGCGCAGTTGCCGCTGACGTAACGGGGAACGATCCGGCCGTAGTCGGTCAGAAAAGGTTTCAATGACTCGACGTCTTTGTAGTCGATGGTCTTCTTCTCCTGGCAAAACTTGCAGGGAAGCTTTTCGATTTTTCTTCTTTTGACAGTCATTTTTTTGTCCGTATATGGATTTTTAAGGTTAATTTTATATCAAAGGTCGAATGCGCTTTTCCCTTCTTCCGCCTTCCCGGAGGGCTCGCCGCCCTTCGTTTCCGCGGAAGCGTCCTCCTGTTCCCGATCGCCGCCGAATTCCTCGATGGCCGGGACCTCGGAAGTCCTGACGCTTTCCTCCTGAAGTTCACCGGAGGCTTCCGGCGTCTCGCCGGCGGCTTCGCTGATCACTTCGGAAACGTTCAGGCCGCTTTCCCCGGCGTCTTCCGCTCCGGTGAACTCCCCTGCCAGACTCCTGTAGTTTTTCAGGTATCCGCGGGAGGCCACCTTCCAGTTGAAGGCGCGGGTCTCGCCGGGCCAGACGATGATGGTCTGTCCGTCGCTTTCCCAATCCTGGGGATCGGCGGTGACATTGCGGTTCTCAAGCGCGGTCAGAACGCGGCTGTAGTCGCGCTCGTTCATGACCTGGCCGCTGGCCGCCACCACTTCGCTCGGGGAGGAAAAGCCCCACTTGATGACGTGGCCGTCCCTGACGCTCATGTTCACGTCTGAGCCGAACCATGTCATGGGATTGAGGCCGGACTGCTCGAACCAGGAAAGAGGATTGGGGATCTCGCCTTGCTCCACCATGATCAGGCTGTCGTTTTCCACCAGGAAATAACGGCGGGCGTTTTTCATTCTGGGAGTAAGGGGCGTCCCGGGCTCTTTATCCTCCGCCATTTCCTTGAGAGTCTCAACGTAGCCGGCTCTCTTGGCGGCGTCGTTGGAGGGGCTGCAGAAGCCTTCGTAGCGCACGGTCGCCTCGGCGGTGTCGCTATCCACGATAGCGATCCTCCAGTCTTCCGTCTCGTAGGGCGGGACGGAAGCGCAGCCGGCCACTAAAAGCGCCGCTAGCCCGATTAAGCAAAGGACGTTGCGCATAGTCTTCAAATTATTTTTCGGTTGCCTGGATCAAATAACGGAGCACGTCGGCGTTCAGCACGCAGCGTCTCTTGAAGTCGCTGATGCAGGCCGGGGGCATGGCGAAATTGATCAGATAGTAGAAGCCCTCGTTGCAGTGGGCAATGGGGTAGCACAACACTTTCTGGCCGAGTTCCTCAGCCTTCTCTATCGTGCCGCCAAAACGCTGGACATCTTTCTCAATCGTTTCGGTGACCTGGGCGAAACGCTCGCTGGCCGCGTCCGGATTGATGATGAACAAACATTCGTACTTATTCACTGGATTACCTCGTTGTTAGGCGCGCGTTCCTCTTTCGAAGGAAGGCGCCAGTTATTTATTTCATTTATTGTTTTTTCTTCGTTCGTCCGGAGCTTTTC
>DBWD01000152.1:0-3713 GCA_002308555.1 bacterium UBP3_UBA1247 | reverse complement strand
GGGGAAACTCCGACAGCACAAAATCCGCCATGTTCAGGGGACTTGCGCCCACTCCCATCCGCAGCCGCGGCACATCCTCGGTTCCCAAAACCTCCAGAACAGACTCCAGGCCGTGATGGCCGCCGGCGCTGCCGGACTTGCGGTACCGCAGCTTCCCCAGGGGAAGGCTGCAGTCGTCCATGACGATCAGGATCTCTTCCGGTTTCAGAGAGCGGTCTTTCGCCAGGCAACGCACGGCTTTTCCGCTCAGGTTCATGTAGGTTTTAGAAAGAACTAGCACAGGTTCCCGCGCTTCTGCCGACCAGAGATAATTTTTCCAGAAATGCGTTTTCCATTCCGTGGGGATCTTTTCTCTCATGGCCTCCACCGCCATGCGGCCCAGGTTGTGCCTCGTAAAAGCGTAGCGAGACATGGGATTCCCGAGCCCGACGATAGCGCGGATCATAAGATCACTTCTTGCCTTTGGGGGCTTCGGGTTCCGCTTCCTCGTCCTTCTTGCGGGCGGTGATGACTTCGGGTTCCTCGGCTCCGCCTTCGCCTTCGGCGGCGGAAGCGGCGGAATCCTCAGCCGCGGAGGAGCTGATGACCACGACCGCGGTCTCGGGGTGGGCCAGAATGGTCACGCCTTCGGGGACCTTCAGGTCGGCCACGCGCAGGACCTCGTGAAGCTTGAGCGGGGTAACGTCCACGCGGATGTCGTCGGGGATGTTGCCGGCTTTGCACTGCACTTCGACTTCGCGGAGGGTGACCTCCATGATGCCGCCGAAGTTCTTGACGCCGTCGGCGTCGCCCAGGGTGATGATGGGCACGGAGACGGTCACGATCTCGTCCAGGTTGACCACCACAAAGTCCACGTGCTGGATGTTGTGGGTGGCGCGGTGACGCTGGATCTCCTTGATAAGCACGTTGACCACTTCGCCTTCGGCGTCCAGCGTCAGGATAGTGTGCTCGGAGTGCATCTTCTTCATCAGCTGGGAGAAATCGTGCAGATTAAGGGTGATGTTGATGTTTTTGCCGTGTCCGTAAACGACGGCGGGGACTTCGCCCGCGGCGCGCATTCTGCGGGCCACGGAGCTGCCGCCGGCCGTTCTGCGGGCGCAGGACATCTTCAGTTCATTTTCCATGATTTTTCCTTAATATAGTTAAACGTAGATTATAGATTATTGACTTTTTTAACAATAAAAAAAGTACGCCTTTATTCAAGCGTACCGGGACAGAGAGACCGGGAGAGAAGCCTCTCCCTGAATGACCGCGCCCCGGTTGACAAGAAACTTGCCAGGCTGATCCGCTCAGCCGACGCGTAAATTTAGGTTCTAATATAATATAAAAAGCCCCTTTAAAATGCAAGGGGCGCCCAAAAGGCCCCTTAGCGCTTCCACTCCTCCGACATGGTCTTCGGCAGATCCGTGACGAAGGCGTCCGCCTCCAGGACCTTCGCCAGCTCGAAGTCCCTTTTGGCCCTGATGGTCCAGAGGGCCAGCTTCAGCCCCTCCTTGCGGACTTTGTCGGCGAAGCGCCTGGTGGTGGTGGCCAGNNGCGGAGATCCAGTCGCAGCCCGCCTCCTTGGCCGCGAGAATGTTCTTCTCGTCGCTTCCGCCGCACAGATATCCGGTGCTGATGTTGGGGTCGAACTCCTTGGTGAACTTCAGCCCCTCCAGGCAGAAGGAGATCACCAGGAGCCTTTCGCCGCCGAACTCCGCCTCCTTCAGTTCTTTCACCATGAGCTCGGCCAGCTTTTTCAGCCTTTTGCCGTCCCCGTTGGTCTTAAGCTCGAGCTGCATCAGGATGTCCTTGTCCTTCAGGAAAGCTAGCAGCTCCTTCAGGGTCGGCAGCTGGTGCCCGTCCTTGGTCCTGGCCTTCTTGATCTCCTCCAGGGTCATGTCCTCCACCACGCCCTCCACGCCGCATCTCCTCTTGAGGCTGCCGTCGTGGGTCACTATGAGCTGGTCGTCCTTGGTGATGTGGATGTCGGTTTCGAAGGCCTTGAGGCCCAGCGAGGCGCACTCCTTCAGCGCCTCCAGCGTGTTCTCGTCCCTTTCCATGGCCCCCATGCGGTGGGCCACTATCTGGGGCGCGGCAAACAAGAGATCGCAGGTCATAACTAAAGCAAGCAAAAGCGGGATTTTTTTCATGGTAAAAAGAAAAGCGATCTCCGAGGGACCGAAAATCGCTTTTTCCTAGGTTAAACTTTAAACGTCAGGGATGGGCCACTTCCGGGGGAAGCATGGCCATGCCGGAACGGTTGATGAGGCTCACGAACTCCTTGTCCATATAGTAGATGGCGCGCACCGAATACTCGTCCGGCGTATGCCAGCCGTAGATGTTCAGCCTCGTCTGGCTCTCCACGAACTCCACAAGCACCATAACGCCGTCCGTGACTTTGAACCAGGAGTGATCCTTGGCCTGGAGCGGGATCATGGTATATTTGCGGGAATACATGTTCATCAGGTAGTTTTTCTGATCCACCGTAAGTCCGTTGAAAATGTGCTCCAGGGCTAAAAGCTTGTCGTCCTTGTCGAAAAAGAGCCTTCTGGCCGTCAGGATCTGCCTGTTGGTGCTGCCGCTCATGTCGTCCACGGCCGCCACCATGTAAGCCTTGTTCTTGTAAGGATAGTCCGGCGCCTTGAATTCCAGCGCGCCGCTCATCACGTTGGTGGCGTCCGAGAAAGGCATGGTCAGATAAAGCCCGGCCCAGACATAATTCTTGATGTTCTCAAGCTTCTGGGCTTCCTTGAGCTCCTTGATCTGCTCCGCCGTGAGCTCCTCGGTCACGGCCGGCGCCACCGTTTCCGGCTCCACCGTCTTTTCCGTGACGATGGTCATCTCCATAGTTCCGCCGTTCGCCGTCTCCTCCTGGGCGGCGGCGCCCAGGCAGAGCGAAAGAGCGAAGATCACAAACAAACTCAGCGGCATTCTCATAAGCAGTTTCCTCATTTTTTTCAATATTACCACTTTCTCAGGACCAGCGCAACGCCGGCCAGCAGCAAAATAAGCAGCGCCGGCTCGGGCACCGTGGCGTCGAAGACCGTTATGTCGTCGACGTAGATGTTGGCGTAAACTTCCTCATCCTTGTCTCCGCTGGAGCAGATGCAGAGCGCGGTCACCGGCTCGCCTTCCCTGTAGTTCTCGAAATAGAGTTCGAGAGCGTCCACGTTGGTCACGCAGTCGCCGAAAGTGATGTCGGTGGTCCTCATCTTGTCGTAGCTCATGTCCAGGGTGTAGGAGAAGTCGAACCACTCGTCCAGAGGCGCGCCCGGCAGCTCGAGCTCGTCGAACCCCTTGACGTAAAGCTGGGCCACACCGGACTCCAGATCGCGCCAGACCCAGAATTCCTGCAGCGGATTGTGGCCGAACTGCTTGACGTAAAGGATGGACTGGTCGGGGCCCTCGCTGGGGATCATGATCCTGGAGGAGAAGGTGAATTTCGTCCAGGACGGAACGAAGGCCGGGATCAGAGAGCCGCTGTATCCGCCGCAGTCGTAGTAGCGCAGCGCCTGCTGGCCATCCACTTCCTTCACGAAAGCCCAGAGGTTGGAAACGTTCTGCTCCGGATCCAGCGTCCAACCGTCCTGACCGTTGATGTTGCCCAAATGGAAATAGGGCTCCTCAAAATCCGCGGAGTAGAAGACGCCGCCCCTGGCGCAGGAGACCATGGTGGTCACGCAGCCGCCGGTCTCGGAGAAGAAACGCACGAAGTAGCGGTAGTAGCCCGG
>DBWD01000033.1:3740-4297 GCA_002308555.1 bacterium UBP3_UBA1247 | reverse complement strand
TCGTCGCCGGAATTGACCCGGTCAAGCTTGGGCAGCAGGCTGTGCTGGATGTCGAAGGCGATCTGGAGCTCGCCCTCGATGCGTCTTTTTTCCGCTTCCGCCTTGCTCAGCCGGCGGTCCGTTCTTTCCAAGGCGTAGCGCAGTTTCTCAAAGTCCCTGGCCAGGTCGCCGATCTCGCCCTTCAGCTCGCTTTCCGGCAAAGGCCCCGTCAGCTTTCCCGTCAGGGCCAGCCGGCTGTTCCTGATAAGCGTGTACAGCGGCTTCAAAACTCTCCTGGCGATGAAAAGGCAGACCGCGAACAGCACCAGGAGGCCGGCCAGGATGAACAGGGCGTCCCAGAGCCAGAAGCGCTCGGCCCTTTCCATCGCGCGGAAAAGCAGGATCAGGGGAGCCATCACGACCAGGCACCCCAGCATCATGGACAAAGCCAGTTTTGTGGAAAGTTTTGTCAAGCGCATATGTTTACGAACGTTTTCCCGTTTTCCAAATAGGAAGGGCGTTCAGCTCCTCCGCGAAGGCTTTCTGCTGCCAGGCTCTGACGTCCTCCTGAGGCTCGC
>DBWD01000033.1:331-3722 GCA_002308555.1 bacterium UBP3_UBA1247 | reverse complement strand
GAACTCGCTTTGCCTCTTGTCCGGGCGAAGCGCCAGGCGCTCCAGGCCCGAGGTAGGCCAGACCAGGGAGGGCTCCAGCTTGAGTTCCTCCGCCTTCTTCGCCCGCCATTCCTTCAGGCGGGCCATCCGGTCCATGGCGGCCCGGCGCCAAACGGGCTGCTCCTTCCTGAATTCCAACACCACCAGGGGCGGGAGGGCGTCCGCCTTGTCCAGCACCGCCCGCAGCTCCTGGCCGTTGTGGCGCAGGAAAGCCGGGCCGATGCCCGCCACCTTGCTCAGATCCGACTTGGGATATTTCGCCAGGTGGAACATGGTCTGGGAGCCCAGGACCTTGAAGGGCGGGCGGTGCCGGCGCAGGGCGATCTTTTCCCGGAAGGCGAAGATCTCCCGGAAAAGCGCCAGCTCCTTGGGCGTCAGGGCGTGCCAGCCCTTGATGANNGGAGAAGGCCATGGCCTCGGGCAGCGGCTCCTTGAAGCGGACCTTGGCCATCCTGGCGGATTCCTCCTCCGCCCAGGAAAGGCGGCCCGCCTTTTTCAAAAGCTGCTTCTGCTTTTTGGCCAGCCTGATAAGGTAGGCCACGTCGTTGACGGCGTAGCGCAGCGCCTCGTCCGGCAGCGGCCGCTCGCCCCAGTTCATCTGCTGGAGCTTCTTGTCCTTCACTATGTCCACGCCGATGTACTCGTTGACCACCGCCCCCAGCCCCATATGGCTGGAGCCCAGGAACTGGGCCGCCACGGCGGTGTCGAAAAGATTCTCCACCTCGGCCTGGTAATCCCTGGAAAGAGAGCGCATGTCGTAGTCGCAGGAATGGAAGATCTTCTCCACCTTCGGGTTTTTGAAAAATTCTCTCAGAAACTCGCCGTCGCCCAAGGCCGCGGGATCCACGATGAAGTTGTAGCCCGGGCAGCCGAACTGCAGAAGGCAGATGGACTCGGGGTAGTAATGCAGGCTGTTGGCCTCCAGGTCCACCGCCACGGCGGGCTCGGAATTAAGTATCGCGAAAGCCTTCCGCCAGTCCTCGAAAGTCTTGACGTAAAGATAGGAATGCTCCGGCGTGAAGCTCCCGCCTTTCAGTTTCGCCGTGAAAGCGCGCCAGGCGTTCGTCCGCTCCCTTATGTCGGCCAGCAGAAGCCTAAAGCATCTTGACAATCTCATCAGCTATCCTTGCGGTTACTCCCTGCTGTTCCCGGATGTATTCCTGGCCGCGGTTCACCATGTTCGCGGCGCTCTCCTTGTCCTTCAGAAGCTCGCAGACCCTGTCCTTGAGCTGCCAGGCGTCCTGGACGATCTCCGCGCCCCGCTTCTTGTCCAAAACGTCGGCGATGCCGCGGAAGTTTTTCGTGTGCGGCCCGTACAGCGTCGGTCGCCCCAGGGCCACCGGCTCCAGCATGTTCTGCCCGCCGCCCGGCGGGAACATGCTCTTGCCCACGTAGGCCACGTCGCAGAGCGTGTAGAAGCGCTTCAGCTCGCCCACGGTGTCCACGATGTAGACCTCCCGGTTCGGGTCGTTGAAAGTTTCCTTCAGGGAGCGCCGCTTGGGGACGAAGCCCCGGCTCTTGACAAGCTCCGCCATGGCCTGGCCCCTTTCCGGATGCCTGGGCACCATGACGAGGCCGCAGCCCGGCCTTTCTCTCCGCACCAGGGCGAAGACGTCCATGATCATCTCGTCCTCCCGGCCGGATTTTTCCAGCGCCGCCGCCAGGAAGATCTCGCTTCCCGCCGGCATTCCCAGTTCCCGCGTAAGCTCGGGATCCTTTTCCGCGGGCTTGGAGGCCGCCACGGAGTCGAACTTGATGTTGCCGTCCCAGCTTACCCGGTCGGCCCTGGCGCCCAGGCGCAGAAGCCTCCTGGCGTCGCCGGGGGTCTGCATCATGCAGCGGTCGATGTTCCTCAGCACGTCCCGGACGAAAAGCTTGATCCTGCCGTAGCCGTGGAAGGAATTGTCCGAGAGCCTGCCGTTGGCCAGCAGGATGGGAATGCCGCGCTTTTTCAAGCCCCAGATGAAGTTCGGCCAGATCTCCGTCTCCATGATGACCGCCGCCACCGGGTTCACGACCTTGATGACGTGCTCCATGCTGAAGTAGAATTCCGCCGGGAAATAAATGAGCCCGTCCTCGGGAGGCAGCTTCTTCATGGCCACCTCGTAGCCCGTGGCGGTGGTCACGGAGACCACGAAGCCGTATTTGTCGCCTATGACGGGCCTCAGGACGTTTATGAGCGTCAGGGTCAGGTTGAATTCCCCCACGGAGACCGCGTGGAACCAGATCCTGGGCTTCTTGGGCAGCCTTTCCTTCTGGGCTTTCTCCACAAATCCCAGCCGCTGCCAGAAGTTCACCCTGTGCTTCTTTTTGGACAGAAGCACCGGCAGCCAGACCGGGGAGGCCACCACCACAGTCGGCAAAAGCACCAAGTTATATAACTTACTGTAAAAAGACATAATTAAATTATTATACCAAAGAAACCCCGCCAGGGATAATCCGCGCGGGACCCCCTAAAAAAGAAGGCGCGCCGGACAGGGGAGCGTTTTCAGGCCCATTCCCAGAAAAGGCATATAAGGAGCCGCCCGGAAGCCGAAACACGCCCAAAACGCCGCTCGGCGGCCTTGAAAAGCCTTCCCCCGCGAAGTCCGCGGAGGAAAACCAAGTCTACTCGCCCTTGCCCAAAGGCAGCGTTTCCAGCCAGCCCTCCGCGTCCTCCGGCTTCTTAAGCCGCGCTTCCCCGCGAAATTCCGCGCCCGGAACGCAGGGAGCAAGCTTTTCCGCGCTTTTGCCCATGCCGCTGCCGCCGGAAGTGGCGAAGAGAAAGACCTTCTTGCCGCTCCAGTCGTAAGCCTTGCAGAAAGTGTTCACCACGTTGGGCGCGCTGCCGTACCAGATCGGGAAGCCGAGGAAGACTGCGTCGTAGTCGGAGAAGTTTTCGATCTTCCCCGTGACCGGCACTTCCTTCTTGCCCATCTTTTCCTTGTTGCAGCGGGCGAAAGGATTGATCCACCTGAGGTCCGCCTTGGAATAGGGAACAGTGGGCTTGATCTCGAAAAGCTCCGCCTTCAAACTTTCGGCGATAACGTTCGCGACAGCCGCCGTCCGGCCCTTCTCCGCGGAAAAATACGCGACAAGAATTTTCATTTCTTCCTCCTTAATTTATTCAGTCTTCCTTCGGCTCGTAGTAGAAAACGCGGGAGGCCTTGAGATTGGCGCCTTCCTTGGGATTGAGGAGCTTTAGGGTCACGGTGTGCGGGGCGTAGGGGAGATCGTATTTCCAGCAAAGCGTGTCGATCTTCCTGCGGTAGTCGGAGCTGTTGGGGAAAGTCTTTACGGGCACGCCGTCGACTATGAGCTGCAGCTGGGATTCGTACTGGGGATCGGGGCAGCTGAGATGGCCGTGGATGGA
>DBWD01000033.1:0-223 GCA_002308555.1 bacterium UBP3_UBA1247 | reverse complement strand
ACTTCGGTCTCGTTGGTGGAGCCGTTGTTCGCGAGGACGTTCTGGATAGCCAGGTCATAGACAGCCTGGTAGGTCTTGTTGAGGGAAAGCTTGGTGTAGATGAAATCGATGTCCTCGACTTCCTTTACGTTGGGCATCCATTCCTCCGGGATGTGGGAGTAGCCGATCATGGTGGCGAGGATGCCGGCGGCGGTGGAGGGGTTGCAGTCGGAGTCCTGGCCGC
>DBWD01000016.1:5449-5928 GCA_002308555.1 bacterium UBP3_UBA1247 | reverse complement strand
GACGAGTGCTCGGTCTTCATGCTGCTTCTGGAATTCTACGAAAAGCTTCTGCGGGACTTCAACTCAAATTACGACGACGACAAACGTCTGCGCTTCCTGCTTTCCGATTTCGTGCAGTACTGCTTCAACCGCTTCAAGGAGGAGCTTGACGACACCGAGAGCAGCGAAAGAGCCATCGTGGAAGCCTGCCGCACCCTCTTCCCCAAACTCATCAAGTACCGCTTCCTGGAACAGAAGGAAAAAGCCGAGGCCCAGAAGGACGAGCGTCTTCCCGAAGGCATGGTGGAGCAGGTCATGTACGAGTTCCTGCCCGGCATCCACTGCTACCGCCCGGACGTCCTGACCTTCAGGGAGATCGCCCGCCTCTACGACAAGAACGCCCCCGCCCTCTCGGAGGAAGAAAAGCTTCTGAAAGAGGAAGAGAAGGAACCGGAAATTTTTTAATCGCCCTTTTTGGTGAAAGATCATGGATAGAAATT
>DBWD01000016.1:0-5355 GCA_002308555.1 bacterium UBP3_UBA1247 | reverse complement strand
ATAATAGACGCCGTGCAGCTGGCCCTCACCGGCGGCCAGCGCCTGATGTTCAACGCCGCCACGGTCATCGGCGGCCGAGCGGAGTCCGGCCGCAACCTTTCCGGCGTGCTTTTGCAGCACAACTTCGAGACCGGAAAAGTTGGCCGCGCGGGCGGCGCCGTGGGCTACGTGGCCCTGGAGCTCCTGGATCCCAAGACCCAGTCCCCCGTCACCATCGGCGTGGGCGCCTTCGCGGAGAACCTTGACCAGCGCCCGGAGATGTGGGGCTTCATCGTGGACGCTCCCCTTTCGGAAGTCCAGCTCACCACCCGGGTCAACGACGTCTCCGAGGCGCCCCAGTACCGCCCAGTGGACAAAAAAGAACTCCCCGGCCTCGTTGGCAAGACCAGAGTTTACGACATCGGCCGCTACCGCACCCAGGTGGCCAACCGCTTCTTCGGCGGCCGCTCCAATTTCGAACGCGTGGCGGACCTTTTGAAAGCCAGCAAATCCTACAAGGACCTGGTCGTCAAGGCCAGAGACTTCGAGGGCCTCTTCGCCGCCCTGCTGCCCGCCCCCGACCATCAGGTCTTCCAGGACATTGAGACCACGCTCCAGAATCTGGAGACCATCGAGAGCGACATCAAGGGCCTCAGGAGAGAATCCGAGCTCCTGGACGAAGCCAACCAGACCGTGGACAAGATCTCCGCTTCCAAAGCCCGCATCGAGGAATGCCGCTACCTCCGTCTGGTCAACTCCCTCAACACCCTGGCCGCGGAACTGAAGAGCCAGGAGCGCGCCATCGCCGCCAACCGCCAGAACCAGATCGAAGCCAAGAACAAGCTGGACGACCTCCTGCCCAAGCTGGAGCAGTCAAGGGCCACCCTGGCGGAAGTCCGGACCGGCACCGGCGCCAAGCTTTGGGAAGAAGCGGAGCGCCTGGAAAAGGAACTGGCCAAGATCAAGGAAGACGCCAACACCTTCCGGGAGGAGACGGAAAGCGAGCTGAGGAAGCAGACCGCCCTGGAAAAGGACCAGGCCGCCGCCAACGCGGACGTCCTGGACGCGGTGCGCTCCCAGAACGCCCTCATCAAGACCATCGCCATCCCCAACTGCCCGGACAGCGCCAAGGAGAGCGCCGACCATTTCACCAAGACGGTGAACTCCCTGAAAAAAGCCTACCGCAACGCCGAGGAGACCGGCGCCTGCGACACCGAAGCCCTTGGCCGCGCCCAGAAGCTGGCCGTCCGGGCCGCTGACAGCCTCCTGCAGGCCTTAAGGGACGAGAAGCAGCTCCTAACCATCCGGTTGAACGATCTGGCCAAAGAGAGCGAGATAAAGGCCTCCGTGCCCATCATGGAAGTCATGCCCCGCATGCTGGGCTACCGGGACTTCCTGGAAAGCCTCAAGCGCGAAGGCCTGAAAGCCGAGCCCCTCTTCACGCTTCTTGATTTCGCCCCCCAGACTTCCCCCGAACTCATGAACCTCATCGAGTCCTTCCTGGGCGACGAATGGCTCGGCACGCTCATCCCCTCGGAAGAGGATCAGGAAGCGGTGGTCAAGCTGGCCGCCAAGGCCGCGCCCGGCATCCGCATCGCCGATGCCGAGGCCCTGGCCGACACCAAGAAGATCAAAGTCAAGGAAAACTCCCTGGCCAAATATCTCAAGACCGCCGACCCCGCCGCCCGGCAGTTCGTCGACCTCCAGCTGGGCAATATCCTCATCTGCGACCTGGCCGCCACCCCCGACGGGAACTGGCTCTCCCGGGAAGGCCTGGTCAAGGAAGACATGATCTTCCGCTACGTCAAGCGCGAAGCGGAAGGACTCTTAGGCAAAGCCCGCCGCCAGGCCGCCCAGGAAAAACTCCTGACCGACCAGAAGATCAAGAGCAAGGAACTCCAGGGCATCGCCGACGGCCTCAGGAAAAAACTCTCCTCCCTGGCCGAGACCATCGAGAGCGTCTACACCTTAAAGATGCAGCTTGAGGAGAAAGTCTCCCCCTGGCTCATCGCCCACCGCCTGACCCAGAGAGCCGCCGCGGAAAAACTCCTGGCGGACATCAAGGAAAGAGTGGCCAAAGCCCAGAGCCAGCAGCAGAGATCCCAGCGCCAGATCAACAGGATCCAGAAACAGATCAAGGAGCTCAGGGAAAACAAAGATTTCCAGACCACCGGCGACGTCCACAAGCAGCTTGACATTCTGAAAAAGCGCGTCAACGACGAGGAAAAGGAAAGGGAGCAGCTCTTCGAGACCATCGCCCGCTACAAGGAAAGAGTCTCCATCTTGGAAAGCCAGATCGCCAAGACCCGCCTCGGTTATGAGGAATCCCTGACCCAGGCCGCCGACAAAAAGAAAATCCTGGAAGCCAGGCTCCCGGAGGAATACCCCGACCTGGAAAGCTACCTCAAGGAGACCTACGGCGCCGACACCGTTCAGGAAGGCCGCCTCGCCGAGATCATCAGGATCCAGGAAAGAGTCATCAACCGCGAGATAGGCAGCCTGGTGGGCAGCGAGGACGCCCGGGCCAAAGGCGGGCTCGTCCACCACGAGCTCCTCTGGACCAAATACGCCTTCACCTACCGCGAGGACATCAACGCCCTCATCGACCAGGACGGCCGCGACCTCAAGACCATCACCGTAAAACTGAAAGAGCAGCTGGAGCAGCTGGAAAATTCCGTCAACGACAACAGGCGAAAACTTCTTGAGAAGACCATCCTGGGCGACCTCTCCAACCAGTACACCAGAGACCTCTACCGCCTCAGGGAATCCCTGGACGCCGTCAACCTCATGCTGGAGGGCCTCAGCTTCGGCCGCTCCCAGTACCGCTTCACGCAAAAGATCAAGAATGAGTACCGCCAGGTCTACGGCATCGTGAGAAGAGCCGGCGACATCGACGAGGAATCCCAGCAGCAGCTGAAAGCCTTCTTCGAATCGAAGCTCACCGAGCTGAGGATCCAGCCCGACGGCTCTCTCCCCTCCTTCCTCGACTACCGCCACTGGTTCGACTACCAGCTGCACGTGAAAGTCACCGGCAGCGAAGGCGAGGGCATCGAGCTCACCAACGACATCCGCCGCCTGGGTTCCGGCGGCGAGCAGGCCGTCCCGAACTACCTCCTCATCATGGCCATGAGCGCCCTCCTCTACAACCAGATCAACGCCAAGCTGCGCTTCCTCCTCTTCGACGAAGCCTTCTACGGCATCGACGCGGAAAGAAGGGAAGAGCTCCTGCGCTTCGCCAACCGCCTCGGCCTCTCCCTGGTCATCGCCACTCCTGAAATGGACGGCGTTACGGAAGCCATGCGCGAATCCACCACGCTGCTCCTCGAGAAGAACGCCAATAACGAGATCTTNNACTTCGTCTGGGAATCCCAGGAAGGCACTCAGATGGACATCTTCAACCAGGAAGCGAACGAAGAGGAGACCTACACCATCGGCGTGAAGAAAGAAAAAACTCCCGAACCGGAACCCGAACCCGAGCCTGAACCGGAGCCCGCGCCCGAACCGCAAAAAACGAAGGAAGCAAAACCCAAAGCCCCGGCCAGACCCAAGACAACTAAAAAGCCTGCGCCCAAAAAAGCGCCCGCCAAACCGGCAAAGAAGCCCGCTCCCAAAAAGCCCGCCAAGCCGGCCACCAAAACGAAGGCTAAAACCAAAGCCAAAACCAAAGGCAAAAAATAATGGATCCCAAATCAGCGGATGAACTCGTGCAGGCCGCCATTGCCGCCCGCGAAAAAGCCTACGCCCCCTACTCCAAATTCAAAGTGGGCGCCGCCATCCTCACCAAGGACAGAAAGACCTACCAAGGCTGCAACATCGAGAACGCCTCCTACGGCGCCACCATCTGCGCGGAACGCTCCGCCGTTTGCAACATGATCGCGAACGGCGGAGCGGATCCCATAGCCATCGCCATCTGCTACAACGCGGAGGAATTCGCCGTCCCCTGCGGCATCTGCCGCCAGGTGCTCTCGGAGTTCTCCCCCAAGGGCGACCTAGTGATCCTCATGGCCAAGACCGACGGCAGCTACCGGGAGACCACGCTTTCAGCCCTTCTCCCCTCTTCCTTCAAGCTGAACTGACAGCCTCGCGGCAAAAAGTTCCCCGGCGTTGCCGGGGATCATCCTACTGCCAAAAGAGCAAGAGCATTGCTTTTCTCCTCCTATCATCAACTAATTTTCCCCTCCTTTCCTCGACTGATATCGGTTATTCATCCAACATTAATTTTCCCTTTTTAGAATTGGCTTTAGACCTTAACCTAGAAAGCTGCTCCTTTTCGATCTCATTAATGCTTTTATCCGGCGTGGGAAGATCTTCAGGCATTGTTCCGCCTATTTTCTTGATCGCGGTTCGAACTTCTTTCCCAACATTGTAATGAACGTTTGTCGCTTTTTCCGCGCCTTTCACATTGTCTTTGCGAAGTTTTTCCTCAGTCTGGGATATTCTAAAAAGGTTTGCTATCAGCTCGGTGCTGCCCATGAAATCTAGAATTTTTTGCCCAATTTTAAGTTGCTTCTTCGTTTGAATGCCCTCTATGTCGAGCCCGCCGTACAGCCCCATGTATCCGGCATTCTGAAAAACAGAAAATTCCTTTGCGGTAATGACTCCGGCATCGTATGCGGTTTCCGCTAAAAGCTGATTCCATTGTCTTATGTCTCCCCTAACCACAAGCCGTTTCCTATCCTCGTCAAGCTGGTTAAAATGATCGGCGACTTCTTGCCTGTACGTCTGTATGGCAAAATAAGTCTGGCCAAGAGCAATCACTTCTTTTCTGGGATCGCCGTTTTGAACAATTAGATAGCACGCGTATCTTGACAGTTCATAATCTGTCGTTGTTTTCTTTGCCACGCCGGCATTGATAATCTTCTTAATTTCGATAAATTCATCAAGCACATTATGCCCGCTGTTTTCGCAAGCAAGCATAGCTCTGTGGATCACCTTACAGAAATTTCTCCATTCTGTATAATCAATTACAATTGCTAATTCGCGAGCGCTCCAATATTCGGATCCGTCATTACGAGTCTGCTTGATGTCCTCAAATTTTTTGTACTCTCTTGCTTTCAGGTCGCTCATATGTTTTCTCCTTTGGTTGATGTTGAATTAATTTTTTGGATTGTATCGCATGATATCACACAGAGGCAAACTTTATCAAACTCATATAGGCGGTCTATTTCTTTTAATAGCGGCAATTAATCAATTAGCTATTTCGGAAGTCCAAAGCGCAAATTCTACTATCAAAAATAATAGTTCTACATTAGCAAATAACTTTATTAATAAAAAGCATCAAACATAAAAGAGTTTATTTAAAATATTTATATATTTAATTTTAAATACACAATATAAATTCTTATTTTATAACACTATATATATACTATATTAATT
>DBWD01000056.1:3163-3340 GCA_002308555.1 bacterium UBP3_UBA1247 | reverse complement strand
CGGCCGCTTCGTGAAGATGGACCGCAAGCGCTTCGGCGTCATGCCCGGCATCACGGACCATGAGTTCTACACCAACAGCTTCCACATCCCGGTCTACTTCCCCATCAGCGCCAGGGACAAGATCCGCCTTGAGGCTCCCTACCACAATCTGACCAACGCCGGCCACATCACCTACGT
>DBWD01000056.1:0-3146 GCA_002308555.1 bacterium UBP3_UBA1247 | reverse complement strand
CCAGAACCTGGAAGCCTTCGAGAAGATCATCCGCATGATGCACGACTACGGCGTGGGCTACGGCTCCGTCAACCACGCGGTGGACCGCGACCCGGTCTGCGGCTTCAACGGCATCATCGGCGACACCTGCCCGCACTGCGGCAGAAGCGAAGAGGACGGCAAGGGCAATTTCCAGAGGATCAGGCGCATCACCGGCTACCTGGTGGGCACCCTGGAGCGCTTCAACAACGCCAAGCGCGCGGAAGTGGCCGAACGCGTCAAGCACAACGTCTGACCTTATGAAATTTCGTTTGGCAGGTTTTCTTTCCGAGTCCATAACGGACGGGACGGGCTTCCGGGCGGTGGTCTTTTTCCAGGGCTGCCTGAGAGCCTGTCCCGGCTGCCAGAACCCCCAGACCCACGATCCCGCGGGCGGCTCTGAGTCGACCACGGAAGAGATGATAGGGAAGATCCTGGCCGATCCCTATCTCGACGGCGTGACGCTCTCCGGCGGCGAGCCCTTTTTCCAGCCCGAGCCCGCGGCGGAGATCGCGGAAGCCGTCAAAGCCGCGGGCAAGAACGTCTGGGCTTTCACCGGCTACACCTACGAGGAACTGCGGAAGGGAATAGAGGAGGGGAGGAAAGATTGGGAAAGGCTTCTCAAGACCGTCGACGTGCTGGTGGACGGACCGTTCGTGCTGGCGGAAAAAAGCCTGGAATTGAAATTCCGCGGCAGCCGCAACCAGCGCATCCTGAAACTGGAGAACGGCGAGGTCGCCGGAAGGCTGGACGAATTGGGATAAGAAAAATTTGGGTGTGTGTGTTTTGGTATGTTTTAGCGGAAGGCTCCGGCCTTCCGCTTTTTTTATTTTGCCCATGACGCGCGGACGGGCGCGAAAAAAAACGGCCCTCTTGGCGAGAGCCGTTTCTTGGCGCGAAAAAGTCAGGCGCTGATAATCGCCTTACAGTTTTATGACGCCTTCAAATTCTTCCTCGTTCTGGCCGGCGTCGATGAAGCCCAGGTCCATCTGGACTTTGTCGCCCTTCAGAAGACTGTAGTAATAGGTGCGGAGAGTGCGCGCGTCGCTTTCGTTTTCCGTCAGGTTGTAAAAATAGCGGACGTTGCCTTCGTCGTTCATGACGGCCAGACGGAGATAAGTTCCCTTCACGGTCTTGCTGCCGAAAACTCCTTTTTCAACCCTGTCCATTTCCATGATCTGCTTGTCGATCAGCGTGCCGCTGAAATATTTTTTAGTCGAGGCCAGGTCGTCCTTGCGCAGGGAGGAGGTGGCGCAGCCGCACAATACGACCAAGGCGAGAAGGAAGCCGAATAAAAGACGAAGTTGCATATTTAATTTCCCCGTTTTGTCTTAGTGCTTATCGTGATTAAAAAAAGGCTGCGGACAAAATGCCCGCAGCGCTTTTTTTGCCAAGAGACAAATTACTTGCCGAGCAGAGCGGTGCTGGCTTTGAACTTGACCACGGTCTTGGCCGCGATCTTGATCTGTTCTTTGGTCTTGGGGTTGATGCCCTTGCGAGCTTTGCGTTTGGCGGTGGCGAAAGTGCCGAAGCCAACGATGGCGACTTTGCCGCCCTTCTTCAGGGTTTTCTGGAAAGCGCCGAGAACGGAAGCGACGGCGTCCGCAGCCTGTTTCTTGGTAATTTTGGCTTCAGCGGCGACGGCTTCGACGAGCAGACCTTTGTTGAGGTTTTCGGGTTTTTTGGTAGCCATAATAAATCTCCTACAGATTGTTTTGGTTTGATTTTTTTGTGTAGCTCCGCGGCGAACTATTCGACGCGGCACGCAAAAAAGATAATTAAAAATTTTATCTGCTGTAATTATACATAAAATCAAGGCTTTATGTCAATATCCCGTTTGCAATCCCCTTTGCCCCGTGGAATCGGGAGAGGCTCCCGTTTGCTAGTTGCGTAAAATCAAGCATTTACGCGTGAGCGCCTTCCGGCGTTTGTTTCCGATAAGAAAAATAAGGCTGTTTTTGCTAAACTAAATAAACTGATAGTGAATGGAGGACATTAATGATATTTCGCAGAAAATACGATCATGAGAAACCGAGAGGCGTCGCCCTTCTGGCCGTGCTGACAGTGCTCACGGTGCTGTCTTTGCTGGCCGCGACCTTTTCCGCTTTCATGTCCATGGAAAGTCAGACCAGCGTCACCACGCTGGCAAAATCTCAGTCTGATCTTTTGGCGCAGTCCGCGCTGGAGCACGCCCTGAGCGTCTTGCGGCAGGACGTCTACGCGTCTCCCGGCTGGGATTCCTACGACGAGCCCTGGTACAGCGAATTCATCGCCGATCCTCATTCCGCGAACCGCGTGAACATTTCCGACGCCCTGTCGCGCTCCCCCTCGAAAGACATACCTCCGGCTCCTCCCTCCCGCTGGTTCTACGTCAGGGACAACCAGGGAAACATCCAGGGACGCTACGCCATCGCGGTGGAAGACGAAGCCTCCAAGATCAACGTCAACATCGCTTCCGCCACCGGCAACGCCGAGCAGAACGAGGGCTTCTCCACCAGGGAAGTTTTGCTTTCCGACGGCCAGCCCAAGGATGGGCGCGGGCTGCCCATTTCCAAAGAGGCCGCCAACAAGATCGTGAAATACCGCTACGGCCGCGACGAGAAGCCCGGCCAGGCCAACGTGGACGACAACTTCAACCTGCCGCTTTTCGCCAGCGACAAGATCGACAACAACGCCAACCATCAGGTGGACGAAGCCGGCGAGGGTCTCGACGAGGCGGAAGAGTTCATGCCCGCCCGCCCGCGCTGGGACGACATGTCCTTCTCCTCCATGCAGGATCTTATCGACCTCTGCCTGCCGGGCCAGCGCAACGCCGCCACGGAATGGCTGAGGCATCTTGGCACCACCTACACCCAGACCAGGGACATGTACGTGGACAGCAGCGGCAAGATCTACAACAGGGTCAACATCAACGTGGCGGAGCGCGAGCAGATCAGAAGGATCTTCAGGCACGCCAACTCCGAGTATAAGTTCGAGCCCTCCACCATCGCCCTGCAGAGCCTGGTGGCCAACGTCATCGACTTCCGCGACGAGAACCACGTGCTCACCACCGTGGGCAACGAGTACGGCGTGGAGGCCGTGAACTTCAATGAGATCATGGCCAACGACGGCTCCTTCAGTTTCGAGGC
>DBWD01000027.1:3747-6298 GCA_002308555.1 bacterium UBP3_UBA1247 | reverse complement strand
GAGCAGGGCTCCAATGTGACGTAGATGGTCGCGCCTTTCACGTCATAGCCTTTCTTTTTGGCATCCTTGATGGCGCGTATCTCCGCGTGGTCTTGGCCGGCGATCTGATGATAACCTTCGCCGATGATCTTGTTATCCCTTATGATCACGGCGCCCACCATGGGGTTGGGGGCGCAGGTCAGCTCGCCTTTTTTGGCGAGGGCGGCCGCGCGCTTCCAGATAAGATCCTCAGTCATTTTCCACCTCGAAACCCAGTTTGAGGAGCGCCGCTTTTTCTTCTTCCCCAGCGTTCCTTACGAGGCCATGGCTGAATTCCAGACGCTTGGGATATTTTTTCCTCAGCTCGTCGAAACGCTCGGCGCGTTTCTTGTCGCCCATGTCCAGCGTCTCGCACATGGCGGTGTCGTCCGCTTCCGGGTCGTAGAGGGCGCTCACGGCCTTGTAGAGGGCCTTTTCGCCAGTCAGCCCGCTGAGATCTATCTCCACCGTCCCGCCCTCGTTGTAGGGCGCGCGCCAGGTTTTTTCTTTGCCCAGAAATGTGCAGACGGCATCGTAGATCATTTCCGTCCCGCGGAGTTTGCCGTCCCAGGAGTAGCCCGCGATGTGGGGCGTGGCGATCTGGGCGCAGCAAAGGATGTCCTTGTCGGGACAAGGCTCCCCTTCCCAGACGTCGGCGTAGTAGTCCAGGTTTCTTACGCGCATGAGCCGTTCCCTCAGGGGCGCGCTCTCGATGACGGCGCCCCGGGAAGCCTGGATGAGCACCGCGCCTTCCTTTATTTTGGAAAGTTTCTCCGCATCGATGAGATGGTAAGTCTTGTAAGGACCTTCGGTCGTAAGGTCGGTGTGCAGCGTGACGACGTCGCAGGTGAGCGCTTCCTCATAGGAGGCGCTTTGGAAACTTTTGTCGCGCTCCGCCCTGGGCGGATCGCAGAGAACGGGCTTCAGGCCGAGGGCCTCCGCGTAGGCGGCGACTCTAGAGCCGACTTCGCCCACGCCGATAATTCCGACGGTCAGGCCTTTGAGAGCTTTTTTGTTCCTGACGGCGTGCAGAAGAAGAACCGCCGTCACCCACTCCGAAACGGAAACGGCGTTGGAGCCTTTGGCGGCCGCCCAGGGAATGCCGTGGGCTTTCAGCGCATCCTTGTCCAGGTGCTCGCTGCCGCTGGTGGCGGTGGCGATGAATTTTACCTTGGGGGCGAGTTTCAGAAACTCCTCGTCGACCTTGGTGACGGAGCGCACACAGATTATGTCGGCGTCCTTTACGGCCGCGGGATCCAGCGGCCTTCCCCGGAAGGTCCTGGTGACGCCAAGCGTGCCGAAGGAAGCGTTGGCTTCCCTGATGTTTTCATCCAGAGCGATAAGCATGGGCTTAGGAATACTTGTGGTTGCGCCACATGAAGAAGAGGCCCGCTATCACGAACAGGATGTCCGGGAACCAAATGCAGAGATAGGGATAGAGGGCGTAGTTTTCCTTGAAGGTCTCGACCAGGATGATGAGGGAGTAGTGCAGGGCGATGAGGCCGAGGCAGATGAGGAAGCCGATGGTCTTCTCGCTTCGGTGCGCGCGGATGCCCAGGGGAATGCCCAGGAGCGCGAAGGCGATGGAGGCGAAGGCGTAGGAGGCTCTCTTGTTGATCTCGGTGAGATAGCGGCTGCGGTAGTCCATGTTGTTGTGGAAGGACTGCAGCCAGGTCTCGTGCCATTCCATGAAGAGTTTGGTGACGTCGCCGTTCTGGCCGTCGATCTCTTTCAGGGCCGCCAGCATCTCCTCGTAGCTTTTCTCGTTGACCGCCGCCACCCAGGCGTCGTTCATCTTCTTGATGCCGACCTTGGAGAGCATCTGGCGGAAGGGCTTTTTGCCTTTCAGTTTGAACCAGAGATGGTTGCCTTCCCTGATGTCTTTCCTGGCCTGGGCCAGAAGAGCCTTCTGTTTTTCCGGGGTGAGGGCTTTGACGTAATTGTCCTTTTCCTCGTCGCTGAGCTGTTTGAAGCCGGGCTCGCGGCGGCAGGCGTTTCTGAGCATCAGGAGCTCGCGCTTGGCCACCATTTCCTCGATATCTTTCGTGATCAGACCCTTTGGATCCTTCCTGATGACCTGGGCGGCCTCCGCCTTCATCTGCTTCTTCTTGGGATCGAGGTAGAAGTGCACGATGACTTTGCCGGCCTTGGAAATGAGGAAGGAGTTGGTGCGGCGGGTGTCCCTCTCCTCGGAGGTCACGCGGTCCAGCTCAAGCTGCAGCCTGGACTGGGCGCGCTGGTAGTGCAGGCGGCCCTCCTTGGCCTTGATGACGCGGTAGTGGGTGTTGAGGTCCTCTATGAGCTCGATGTCCTTCAGTTCGTCGCCGTTCTTCTCGCCTATGATGACGCGGTAGGGCCCGATGGGCTTGTAGGAGCCCGTCTCGATGAGGGCCATGGGGTCCTCCATGTCGTAGTTGGCGATGATCTCCCTCTGCTTCTGCTGGGCCAGGGGCAGAACGTTGTTGTGGGCGTAGAAAGAAAGGATGGCGATGACGGTGGCCAGGGCGATGGTCGGGAAAGCGATGCGGAAAAT
>DBWD01000027.1:0-3678 GCA_002308555.1 bacterium UBP3_UBA1247 | reverse complement strand
AGGGCGTAGCAAAGCACCTGGGCCATGACGATCATGATGAACTCCAGGATCGTCATGGGGTCGAATTTCTTGAAGACCAGCTCGATGACCTGCAGGAGGCTGCCCATGACCATCATGAAGGTCAGGACCACCAGGGCCATGATGAAGGTCATCAGAACGGAATTCAGGATATAGAAATTTAGGACCCTCATGCTGAGAGTCTTTCCGAAGATCAGCCCGAAAAAGGACCACTGCTGATTTTTCTTGTTATCCGCCATTAAAGAGATCCTTTTGTGCTGGGAATGCCTTTGCTTCTGGGGTCGTGGGACAGGGCGGAACGCATGGCCCTCGCGGCGCCCTTGAAGATCGCCTCGGCCACGTGGTGGGCGTCCTTGCCGGCCCTGACGTTGACGTGGAGGTCAAGCCCGGACTCCACCGCCACCGCGCGCCAGAACTCCTCCACCAGGGAAGTCTGGAAAGTCTTGATGGTCTCCTGCTGGAAGACCACGTTCCAGGCCAGGAAGGGGCGGCCGCTGAAGTCCAGCGCCACTTCCGCCAGAGCCTCGTCCATGGGCAGAAGCATGAAGCCGTAGCGGTAAATGCCGGTCTTGTCGCCCACGGCTTCCTTGAGGGCTTTGCCCAGGCAGATGCCCACGTCCTCCNNACGCTGTGGTGGTCGTCCACCTGCGTGTCGCCCGTGGCCTTGATCTTCAAATCGAAGCAGCCGTGCTTGGCGAAAAGCTCCAGCATGTGGTCGAGGAAGGGCACGCCGGTCTCGATCTCGTAGCTGCCGCTTCCGTCCAGGTTGAGATAAAGCTTGATGTCGGTCTCCGCGGTTTTGCGGGATATCTCAGAAACGCGTTCTTTGTTTTCCATGAATTTTCACTTACTTGATTTTGGCGGCCTCCGCCTTGAGGTCTTCCATGAACCTGGCGTAGATGTCCGCTTTCTTGGGAGAGGCGCCGTCGTTTATGACTTCGGTATCCATGTTTTTCTCGTCCAGCGTCAGCACCAGGGATTTCTTGAAGGAGAAAGGCTTCTTCTCCACGTAGGCCGGGACCAGCCAGCGCACCGGCAGCAGGTCTCCGGAGGGCGTCAGGGTGTTGTGATCGAGATAGACGCCGTAAAGCCCCGGCTTGATGGCGGGGTTCTTGAAGGCGAAGGCCCCGTTGTCGTCCGTCATGACTTTCTCGATCTGTCCCTGGACCAGCGCTTCGTCTTCCCGGGAGGACATGTTTTTGAGGTTCTCCGCGATCTGGCTGCTGACCTGCTCGGCCGCCTTCATGACGGCGTCCTTGTCGATGTATTTTTCCGCGTCGAATTTGGCGTCCTTGTCCTTGACGGCTTTGGCCTGCTTCTGGTTTTCCGGCTTGACCTCAAGCACGTTCATGACAGCCAGCTCCTCCGGGGTGACCCGCTGGACCTTGCTTATGATCTGCACGGGCTCGTCGCCGATGCCGGCGTACTTCTTTTCCTCGACGCTGTAATTGACGCTCGCCTCGTCGAAGACCAGGCGGCCTTTTTCCTTCAGCGTCTCAAGCTTGGCTTCCCAGAACTCCGCGCCCTTTTCGTACATGGCGCGGCCGGCCTGGGATTCCTGGGCTCTCTTGCGGCAGTAAAGCGCGTACTCCTTGTAGTTCTTCACGCGCTTCTCGATCTCGGCCAGCTCGCTTTCGTCCGGAAGCTTGCCGGCGTCCTGCGTCTTGGCTTCCGCGGCGGGCTCTTCCTTGTGCTCGGCCTTGAATTTTTCCAAAGCCGCCTGGGCCTTCTGGGCGAAGTCGGACTGCAGCCTGCGGTAGGCGGTCTCGTAGGCGGAAGCGCTGAAGTTCTCACGTTCCTGAGCCTGAGAGGCCATCTTTACGTAGGCGTTGGAATTAACGAGGCAGACCTCGGCTCCCAGGACCGGAACGCTGTTGAACGTGACCCGGCCGCTCACGTCGTAATTGGAGTTCATAAGGGGGATGCCCGTGGCAAGCAAGCCGCCGCCGATAAGGGCAGCCGCGGCGATTCCGATGGCTTTTGCAGTTAAGATCATGCTCGCACCTCGCTATTCTTTTTTCAGTAATTCGATTAGCTTTTCCATCTGCTCCTCGGTGCCGACGGAAAACCTGATTTTATCCTTAAGGCGCGGCGTATTGAAATGCCGCACCAAATAACCTTCCTTTTCCAAACGCTCCACTATCCCGGAGGCCTCCCCTTTCCCCGGCTTGGCCAGGAGGAAATTGCCCCAGGAGGGCGCGACCTGCCAGCCCAGGGCTGACAGCCGCTTGGCGAAAGCGTCCCTCGTCTCCGTGATCTTTTTTACCACCCCGGCCGTGTACTCCTGGTCGGATAGGGCCGCGGCGGCCGCCGCCTGGCTGGCGGCGTTCAGGTTGTAGGAGTCCTTCACCTTGTTGAAAGCCTCTATGATCTCCGGGGAAGACAGACCGAAGCCCACGCGCAGCCCCGCCAGGGAATGGGATTTCGACATGGTCCTGGTGACCACCAGGTTGTCATATTTCTTCAGAAGTTCCATAGAACTGGCGCCGGCGAACAGCGCGTAGGCCTCGTCGATCACCACGATCCCCCGAGCGCTTTTCACCAGCCTTTCGATGTCCTTCTCCGGGAAAAGCGTTCCCGTCTGGGCGTTGGGGTTGGGCAGGATCTTGAGCTTCGCGCCGCTCTCGAAAAAACTTTCCGGAAGGGAATAATCTTCCCCGAGCGGATGCCTTTCCGTGACGGCGCCCTGGATCTCGGCCAAAGTCTCGTAGAGCGTGTAAGTCGGATCCACCACCGCCAGGGTGTCGCCTGCATCCAGGATCGAGCGGATGATCATGGTGAAGATGTCGTCGCTGCCGTTGCCGGCCACGATCTGTCCGGCCGGCACGCCGAAAACCGCGGAAGCGGCCTGCCTCAGACCCTCCGCCGTGGAGGAGGGGTAAAGGCGCGCGGAATCCTCCGCCGTCCGACGCAGCGCTTCCATGGCTTTCGGGGAAGGCGGATAAGGGTTCTCGTTGGCGTTCAGCTTCACAAAGCTTCCCGCGGGCTGACGCCCGGGGATGTAGCCCTGCATGGCTTGGACGGACTTTCTGATCTTATCCATAAAAGGTTTTTAAAATTTCTTATTAATATTGAATTATACCACAACGGCCCGATTTCTTAAAGGATGAGCGGACTTCTCCCGCGGGCCCGCGGAAGGGGCCGGGCTTTTTATGCTAGAATCTAGAATAAGGTAAGGAACCACGATTAACCGTCGCTTAAGGATGAAATGAAACTGAGATATTTTCTGCTGCTTTTCGCTTCCCTGGGAACTTTCGCCGCCGCCCTGCCCCAGTCGCAGGAGCCAGTGCTTTTCAAGGACGTCAGGATCGACGACCCCTTCTGGTCCCCCAGGATCGAAGCAAACAGGACCGGCTGCATCCCGGCCAACTACAAAATGTGCAAGGAGACCGGACGTCTTGACGCTTTCAAGCCGGAATACAAGGGCGGCCGCCACATCTTCTGGGATTCCGACGTGGCCAAATGGCTGGAAGCCGGCTACTATTCCCTGCAGACTACCCCCGACCCCGAGCTGAGGAAAACCCTCGACGAAGTGGTCGCCGACATCATCGCCATGCAGGAGACCAACGGCTACCTGAACTCCTACTTCCACTACGCCGATCCCAAGGGAAAGTGGCAGTACTTGAGGCACAACCACGAGCTCTACTGCGCCGGACACCT
>DBWD01000041.1:12276-15827 GCA_002308555.1 bacterium UBP3_UBA1247 | reverse complement strand
ATCATGGCCTTCTCGCTGATCCTCATCTCCAAGCTGCCCGCCTAAAATTCCCGGCGCCGCTTCCCGCGGCGCTTTTTTTAACGGCATGTATTTCCTGAACGTCGAGGATATCCGCGCTTTGGACGCCGAAGCGATAGCCGGCGGCACGCCGGGCGCCCTTCTGATGGAACGGGCGGGCTACGCCGCCTTTTTCCTCCTGAGGAAGGTCTTCGCCCCGGAGGCCCGGCGCTTCCTGATTCTGGGCGGCTGCGGCAACAACGGCGGCGACGCCTGGGTGGCCGCGCGCTACCTGATCCAGGAGGGCCTGAAATGCGACGCGGTGCTTCTGGGCGACCCGGCCAGGCTGAAAGGGGACGCGCTTCTGCAGTTCCGGCGCCTGGAGGGTCTGGGAGCCAGGATCGTTTACCTGAAGACTCCCGAGGGAGCAGCGGATTACATCGATTTCTGGCGCGGTGACGTCATCCTGGACGGCATGTGCGGCAGCGGCTTCAAAGGCGGAGCCAACGCTCTGCTGGCCTCCGCTGTCGCGGCGGTCAACCGGAACGAAGCCAAAACGCTGGCGCTGGACATTCCCAGCGGGCTGCCCGCGGACGGGGACGAGCCCAGGCTTTGCGTCAAGGCGGACTGGACGGCCGCCTTCGCGCAGGGAAAGCTGGCGACGCTTACGGAGCACGGCCGTTTCTGCGGACGCACTGAAGTCGTGGACATCGGCTGCCCGCGTCCCTCCAAGCCGGACTCCCCGGCCTGGACGCTCTCCCTTAGGGAAGCCTCGGAACTGCTGCCCAGGCCCGCCGAAAACGCCCACAAATACAAAAGGGGACATCTGCTTCTTCTGGCGGGATCCGAGGGCATGGGCGGCGCCGCGCTGCTGGCCGCGGAAAGCGCATCCTGCGCCTGCGGCATGGTCACCGCGGCGGTGCCGGCCTCCCTTGTGCCGGCCCTGAACGCCCGCTCGCCCCAGGTCCTGACGGTCCCGCTTTCCGGCAAAATCGAGGAGGACCTCGCGAAACTGGCCCCGGCCATGGAAAAGGCTCACGCTTTCGCTTTGGGCTGCGGCTGGCCGGAGGACGAATATCACGCCGGGCTTTTGAAAATCCTTTGCGCCGCGCGAAAACCCCAGGTCTGGGACGCCGGCGCCCTCGCGATCCTTTCCGACAACGCCCCCGATCTTCCGCTGGCCAACAGGGAGATCCTGCTGACTCCCCACGAGGGCGAGTTCCAGCGCCTGACCGGCGCGCTTCCGCACGGGGACGACACGGGCAGGCTCAGGGCCGTCAGGGACGCGGTGGAAAACTTCGAGTGCTGCGTACTGCTGAAGGGGCGCCACACCGTGGTGGGCGCGCCCAGGGCGCTTCCTTACCTCAATCTCAGCGGCAACGCTTTCCTGGCCACCGCCGGCGCGGGAGACGTCCTTACGGGCCTGGCAGGGGCCTTCCTGAGCCAAGAAATGCCCTGCTGGCAGGCCGCCGCCCTGGCCGCNNGGCCGCCTATTACCACGGCCTGGCCGGGGACCTTCTGGCCGCCCGGGGGCCTTTCAACGCTTCGCGGCTGGCGGGCGCCATTCCCGCGGCTCTGCATCTTTCCGGAATATGAGCCTCGAGTTTGACATTCTGGTGGTGGGGGGCGGACACGCCGGCATAGAGGCTTCCCATATCGCGGCCGTCATGGGCCTGAAGACAGCCCTTCTTACCATCAGCGAAAGCACCGTCGCGCAAATGTCCTGCAATCCCGCCATCGGCGGCCTGGGCAAGACGCACCTGGCCTGCGAGGTGGACGCTTTGGGCGGCCTGATGGGTCTGGCGGCGGACAGTTCCGGCATCCAGTACCGCGTCCTCAATCTCAGCAAAGGCCCGGCGGTCCGGGCCCTGCGCTGCCAGAGCCAGAGGAGCGCCTATTCCGCCTTCATGCTCTCCGCTTTGAAAAGCACTGAGAATCTCACCCTTCTGGAAGGCCTGGCGGAATCCTTAATCACGGAGAAAGGGAAAGCCCGCGGCGTAGTTATCGCGGACGGCAGCGTCGTCAGGGCGCGCAAAGTCATTCTCACCACCGGCACTTTTTTGAAGGGCGTCATGCACATCGGAAAGGAAAAGCTTTCCGGCGGGCGCCTGGGGGACCCCAGCGCCAACGGGCTGTCCGATTCCCTGAAAAGCCTGGGACTGAACCTGGGCCGTCTCAAGACGGGGACCCCGCCCAGGCTGCGCAAAGACAGCATCGATTTTTCCAAGACCCAGATCCAGCCGGGCGATCCCGAGCCGGGCGCCTTTTCATTCCGCCACGACAGGCCGCCGGCGCTGGAGACTTTGAGGCAGCTGCCCTGCCATATCACCCACACGGTGGCCGAAACGAAAAAAATCATCTTGGACAATCTTGACCGCTCCGCCCTTTATGGCGGCGAGATCACCGGCGTGGGTCCGCGCTACTGCCCCAGCATAGAGGACAAGATGGTGCGCTTCAAGGACAAGGAATCCCATCACGTTTTCCTCGAGCCGGAAGGCAACGACACGGACAGCTATTATCCCAACGGCATCTCCACCAGCCTTCCCAGGGACGTCCAGGAAGCCTTCGTGCGCACCATCCCCGGCCTGGAGAAAGCGGAGTTCATCCATCCCGCCTACGCTATCGAATACGACTATTCCGACCCCAGGGACCTTTATCCCACCTTGGAGAGCAAGATCGTTCCGGACCTTTACCTGGCCGGGCAGATCAACGGCACCTCCGGTTACGAGGAGGCGGCTGCGCAGGGGATATTGGCGGGCATCAACGCCGCCGCGGATCTGAAGGGGCTTGAGCCTTTGGTGCCATCCCGTTCCGAGAGCTATCTGGGAGTGATGGTCGACGACCTTGTCACCCTGGGCGTGGACGAGCCTTACAGGATGTTCACCAGCAGGGCGGAACACCGCCTGCTCCTGCGCCAGGAGAACGCGGTCTACCGCCTGGTATGGGCCGCGGAAAAATACGGGCTGCTTCCGGAAAGCGAACTGGAGAAGATCTCCGGGACCGCGGAGCGCCTGGACAGCCGCCTCCGGGATCTTCAGGCGGAACATTGCGACGGCATAGCCCTCATCAGAATACTGGGAAGGCCGGACATCTCAAAAGAGGAGGAGGACTCCTGGAGGGCGAGGCTCGGTTTGGAAAACTGTGTTGACAAGTTTTGGCGCGAGCTGATGGTCCGCTGCAAATACGACGGCTACATCGCCAGGGAAGAGCGCCAGGTGGCGCGCTCCCGCAAATTCGACCGCAAGAAGATACCTTTCGACTATGACTTCGGTTCCGTCAAGGGGCTGAGGATAGAGGCGCTTCAGAAATTCAGCCGCATCCGTCCGCTGACGGTGGGCCAGGCCGGCAGGATACCCGGCATCACGCCNNCCCGCCGACACGGCGCTGCTGGCGGCTTATCTTGACATGAGAGAAAAGGAGGAATGAAAATATGTATTATTCCTGGGCAGAAATAAACCTCAACGCTTTCAGGCACAACGTCGGCGCCATTAGGAAAATGCTTCCGCCGAGCTGCCAGCTGCTGCTGCCGCTGAAGGCCAACGCCTACGGCCACG
>DBWD01000041.1:2189-12121 GCA_002308555.1 bacterium UBP3_UBA1247 | reverse complement strand
ACGCCCGCGCCATGAACGAGAGCGCCAGGCATTTCGGCATGCTCCTGCAGGCCCATCTCAAGATCGACACCGGCATGGGCCGGGTCGGCTTCCGCTACGACAAACTGGACGACATTTACGCCGCCACCCAGCTCAGCCACATCAAGGTCACCGGCATCATGACGCACCTGGCCATGGCCGACCATCCCACCTCCGAGCTGACCATCGCCCAGCAGCGGCGTTTCAAGGACGTCATAAAGTTCCTCGAATCCAAGAAAGTCAACGTTCCCCTGAAGCACATGGAGGCCAGCGGCGCCGTGCTGAACATCGACAACACCGGCTTCAATATGGTCCGTCCGGGCATTCTCCTTTACGGCGGATATCCTCTCAACAAAGAGGAAATTGAAAAGCTGCACGGCACCACCCTGGAGCCGATGCTCAGCTGGAAGACCAGGGTGACCCAGATCAAGAAAGTGCCCAAAGGGCAGACCCTGGGCTACAACGCCGTCTACGCCACCACCCAGGACACCTACATCGCCACCATCGAGGTGGGCTACGGCGACGGCTACCGCCGCATTCTTTCCAACCGGGCGGAAGTCCTCATCAAAGGCAAGCGCTATCCCGTGCGGGGCATGATCAGCATGGACCAGACCACCGTCGAGCTGGGCCCCGACGCGCCGGTGGTCAAGACCGGCGACGAGGTGGTGCTCCTGGGCAAGCAGGGCGAGAACGAGATCACGGTCAAGGAAATGGCCGAATGGATGGGCACCATAACCTACGAGGTGTACACTTCCATTTCCGCCAGGGTGGAGCGCCGCTACATGTTCAACGGCAGCCAGCTCTACAATTTCGTCTTCAGCAATTTCGGCCTGATGGCCGGCTCCACGTTCCTGAGCTGAATCATCCCCGCAGCTGCCGCTCGGCGTCCACCACTCCGCGGTCCATCAGGCGCTTCAGATTCTCGGCGTTCTCCGCGATCTTTTCGGAAACGCCGGGGGCGGAGCCCAGCTGCCTGGCCAGCTGGATGATCATGCGGAAATAGCGGATCAGTTCGCCTTCGTCAAGCTTGGAGGCCTGCACGGCGTCCTGAAAGCTGGAGCCTTTCAGCCAGGCTTCCGTCGCTTTCATGAGGGCGGCCTGGGGAGGCGTCACGGGGATCTCCACGCGGTTGCCTGATTCTATGAAGCTTATAAGGGAATAGACTTCCTCCACTTCCCTCAGGATCCTTCCCAGGCGCTGGGGAAGATGGCGGACCGGCGGCAGGCCTGGCTTGGGTTCCATGACCAGCGTGGAGAGCGCCAGGCCGGTCTCGTAAACGTCCCAGCGGTCGAAGCAGCCGGTCTGATAGAGGTCAGCCATCATCAGCTCGTAGCCGAAAAACCAGCAGGCGAAGCGCCCTTTGCCGGTCAGGGCTTCGTTCCTTATGCAGTTGCATTTCCTCAGGACGTTCAGGCGGTTTATGAATTTCTGGCGCTCCTTCTGGCGCTGGCGCTTGGAGGCCTGGAAGTAGTTCAGGGTCTTGGGATAGATGTCCAGGATCTTTTCCCCGTGCTTGTCGTAGAGGTTCAGCAAAGTGGCGTAGGAGGCGTTGAACTGGCTAAGCACCGGCTGCGCTTTCCCGTACACGCACTGCCTGACCTGCTCGGCTTTGATCTGGCGGGGGTTGATCCTGATGTAGACCCGGCCGAAATCGTCCATGCCCCTTCTGCCCGCGCGGCCCGCCATTTGGAAGAAATCCCGGGTCCTCATGGTGTTGAATCCGCCGGGATAATATTTGCGCAGGCAGTCGAAGATGACCGTGCGCACCGGCATGTTCAGGCCCAGGGCGAAGGTTTCCGTGGCGAAGATCATCTTCAGGCGCTTCTCGTTGAAGAGCTGCTCCACGATCTCCTTTATGGTGGGAAGCATGCCCGCGTGGTGGAAAGCCACGCCGTTCCTGATCATGGGCTGAAGCTTTCTCACGGCCGGCTCATCCGTCACGTCGTAGCGCTGGCAGAGTTCCCGGAAGCGTTTCTCGATCTCCTGCCTTTCCTCCTTCGGAAGCGAGAAGCACGTGACGGTGCTGTTCGCCAGCTCTTCCGTCAGCCTGCGGCCGAAGGCGAAGTAGAGGCAGGGGAAGCCGTCCTGCTTCTTCAGGTGCTCCAGCAGGCGGGGCAGGGAATTGGGCACGACATCCGGCGCTGGCCGGCGGGAGCGGGGATAGAAGCGCCGGCTCCTGGGCTTGGAAAGATTTTTGTAAGCCTCGTTCTTGAAGGCCTCGAATTCGTCGTAGATCCTGTTCTGGGCCTGGAAATAAAAGCTCAGGGGCACCGGCCTTTTCGTTTCCTCCACCAAAGTCATGGGCCTCTCAAGTATCTGCTCCATCCAGTCGCAGATCTCCCGGGCGTTGGGCACCGTGGCCGAAAGCGCCAGAATCCTGGTCTCTTTCGGGGAGAAGATGATGGCTTCCTCCCAGACCGTGCCGCGCTCCTGGTCGTCCAGGTAATGCACTTCGTCGAAAATGACCCAGGCCACGTTCCTCAAGGTGTTCTCCTCGTCCAGAAGCGTGTTGCGGTAGATCTCCGTGGTCATGACGATGATCTGGGCGTCGCGGTTGATGTTCACGTCCCCGGTGAGGATGCCCACGGCGTCCTCACCGTAGGCTTTCACGAATTCCCGGTATTTCTGGTTGCTCAGGGCCTTGATGGGGGCGGTGTAGACCACTCTCTGCCGGAGGGTGATGGCGTCGGCTATGACGTGCTCGGCGATGACGGTCTTGCCGGCGCCGGTGGGAGCGGAGACGAAGATGGAGGAATCGCCGTCGATGGCCGAGATGGCTTTCTTCTGAAAGTCGTCGTAGGGGAAGGGATGGAAACTTTTCATGAGGCCTTACTCCCAGGAATCGGCGTATTCCGTCACGTCGAAATAAAACTGCCGCGCGCCCTGGCCTTTCAGGCCTTCCGTCTTGATGACCTCGAAGGTCCTGCCGCCGCTTTTCATGACCGAAACGTCGAGGGTCTTCCAGTCCTCGCCTTCCTTGCCGAGCTTTTCAGAGATGAAGTCGTTCTCGACTTCCATTTTGCCCAGCCGGCTGAAGACGCCCCTTATGACCGCGGGATCGCCCATCGAATTGCCGGAGCCTTTCACGGAGATCTCCTCGTCCTCGGGGGTCAGGCCGTCGGGGGAATAAGCCGCCGGGGAAACGGCGTTGGTGCCTTCCTGAAGCGCGAAAGCCTGGGGGTTCATGGGGTCGTACAGTTCCGCGGAATCCTGGTCGGGAGTGATGAGGTCCGCGGGAGGAACTTTTTTCGAGGCGCAGCCCTCCGCCCCCAAAAGGAAAACAAGGGAGAGAAGAAGCGGGAAAAGGTGAAGCCCGGAATTAGGCATGCAGATCGTGAGTTTCCAGAAGTTTGCTGATCTTGGCGCTGTTGTCCAGAAGCTTGGCGATGGAGGCGTTGCGGTTGAAGAGGTCGATGTACAGCGAGATCAGGCGGGAAACGCTGACCTGGGTGTACCAGGGCGCGGTCAGCAGGTCGGGACGCGTGTAGGTGGCGTTGGTGCCGAAGACCTTGGTGATGACGCCCTCCTCGTAGGCCTTGTTGAATTTGTCCAGTCCGCTGGTGAAGAGCATGAAGGTGCAGGCCACGTAAATGTTCCTGACGCCGGCCTCCTTCAGCTTGTAGGCCACCTCGATGACCGAGCCGCCGGAGGCGATCATGTCGTCGACCACGATGGCGTCGCGGCCGGCGATGCTGCCGCCCAGGAATTTGTGCTCCAAGACCGGGGCCTTGCCGTCCACCACCCGGGAAAGATCCCTAAGTTTATAGAAGCCCGTCAGGTGGGTGTGCAGCTGCTCGGCGAAGTAGCGGCAGCGGGACATGCCGCCCAGGTCCGGGCTGACCACGATAAGGTTTTCGGGGCCGATGCGGAAATCAGGAATGGAGTTGACCATCTTCTTGATGATCTGGTAGGCCGCGTGGAGGTTCTCGAAGCCGTGGTTGGGAATGGCGTTGTGCACGTGGGCGTTGTGGGCGTCGATGGTCATGATGTTGTTGACGCCCAGATTGACCAGCTCCTGCAGCGCGATGGCGCAGTCCAGGGATTCCCGGCCGGCGATGCGGTGCTGCCTGCTCTCGTAGAGCATGGGCATGATGACGTTGNNCCGCGGGCCGCGGCCACCAGGCGCTTCAGGTCCTGGAAGTGCTCGTCCGGGGCCATGCTGACCGTCTCGCCGTTGCGGGAATACTTGATGCCCCAGTTGCCGATGTCGGTGATGAAGAAAAGGTCGAGGCCCCTGACGGAAAGGTTGATGACGGCTTTGCCTTCGCCGTTCTGGAAGCGGGGGGCGTCGGAGTCGATGATGAAGGTGTCCCTTAAAAATCCCGGGAAAGTTTCGTAGGGGGGATATTCCTCCAGCAGGGCGAGCCTTTCCTTGATAAGTTCTTTGTCGATGGATTCAGCCAGTTCCCGGCCTCCCGGGGTGGCGATGATGCCTATGGGCGCTTGGGGGACATGCCGGTAATCACTGCCGAAAACATGGGATACGTTCATAAGGGGCTCGCGTTTTCTTTTGATTATGAGTTTTGGCGGAGACGCGCATAGGCTTCGCGCGTTTCCTTACACACACACCTATAATGATACTTTTTTAGCCCCGGCGTGTCAATTTAAACGCGGCCGTCAGGGAGCCGCGGCCGCCGCTTTTCTGAGGGTCAGGGTGAAGGTCCCCTCCCGGTCGGTGCGTAAGATGGGGAGCCCGCACTTCTTATAGGTCTCCAGAACGCTTGCGTGGGGATGCCCGTAATTGTTCCTGCCCACGCTCAGAAGGGAAACGGCGGGGGAGAGGGCGCGCAGAAATTCCTCGCCGCCTGAGGAGGCCGAGCCGTGGTGGGGGATCTTGTAGACCGCTACCCGGGGCTCCCTTCCCAGGCCGGCCAGCTGACATTCCTCGGTCTCCTTCGGGGCGTCCCCGGAAAAGAGCAGGCGGAAGCCGGAACGCTCCACCAGGACCACCAGGGATCGTCCGTTGCTGGTGGCGGGCAGGGGAGAAGCGGGAGGGGAAAGGGCTTTCAGGCGGTATCCCCCGTTCGCCAGTTCCTCCCCGGCGGTCATTTCCAGCCAGGGAATGTTTTTCGCGCGCGCCAGCTCCCGCAATTCCCAGGCCACGGTCTCGTGAGCCAGGGCCGGCGGCGCCAGGATCCTTTTCAGGCGCATTTCCCTTATCAGGTCCTTCGCGCCGCCGATGTGGTCGTCGTCGTAATGGGACAGCACCAGGCCCTCCAGAACGTTGACCCCCTTGCTTCTCAGGTACGGCATCAGGATCATCTCCCCCTGGGAGGAGCCGCCGTAGGAGCGCCCGCAGTCCACCGCCCAGACGCCGCCCAGGTCGGAGGAAACCACGAAGGAATCCCCCTGCCCCACGTTCAGGGCGGTCACTCTCAGCGCGGAGGAAGGCGGCCTGATCCGCAGAGCCGCGCTCAGCCCGAAAAACAGCAGCGCCAGGAAGATCGTCCGGCAGGTCATGAGGCGCGACCTCAGGATCCGCGCCGCCCTCAGGTCTTTTCCGCCGCCCGCGGTCTCCTTCTGGTATTTCGCCAGGCAGTCGCCGCTCAGGAGGAAAAACAGCAGCGTGAGATAATAAACGAGAAGCGCGCAGGGTTTCAGGGGCGCGGCGTTTATGATGAGGCGGTTGTTTTCCCCGCACCATTCTATGAAAGGAACTATGCTTTCCCAAAGCGCCAGCACGGGCGTCCAGACGTATTCGCTCAATACCAGGGGCAGGGGCGAGAAATAGATCACCAGCCTGAACAGGCCGGCTACCAAAAGCAGCCCGCACAAAGGGATCATGGCCAGGTTCATGAGGAAGCCCAGCGGGGAGACCAGGTGCAGCATGTCAAGGAGCAGGGGGAGCGTGAAGAACAGCACGGCGAAGGAGATCTTGAGGCTTTGCAGGAAATAATCCAGAAGATAGGCCCGGGCTCTCCTGAAAAAAGAATAATGCTCCGAGAAGCGCACGTCCAGAAGCGCGTCGAAACGGGGCAGCATCAGCAACAGGGCGGCGGTGGAGGCGTAGGAGAGAAGGGAGGAGTAGGAGAATATCTGCTTGGGGGAGAAGAGGGCGTAGAGCCAGGCGGCCAACGAGAGGAAGTGCAGCGACAAAGTGGCCTTGCCCAGCACGCGCCCCGCTAGGAAAAGCGTCATGAGTATGACGGAACGGATGACGGAAGGCCGGTCGCCCAGGAAGAGGGCGTAGATCCACAGCAGGGGAAGCAGAGGCAGCTTGTAGCGCATGCGGGAAAGCCCCGCCAGGCGCGTCAGCAGGAACCACACGCCGCTCAGGAGCCCGATGTGCAGTCCGGATACAGCCAGGATGTGGGCGGCGCCGCTTTTCTTTATGCCCCTTTCCACGGAGGCGGGAAGCTTTTCCCTGCTGCCCAGGAGCATTATCCTCAGAAGCAGGGAGGAAACGGGATACCTGTCGTTCTCGAGGGATTCCGCGGTGCGGGCGCGGATCTTTTCCATGGCGGAAAGGAAGCGGCCGCTTCCTTCGCCCTTCAGGAGAAAGTTTCCCTTCAGGACGGCGGAACGGTAGACGTTCTCCCGGGCGTAGTGGGCCGCCGAGTCGAAGCAGCCCGGGGCGGCCGGGCCTTTCAGGGGCGCGAGCCTGAAGGTCCCGGCCAGCAGGTCGCCCTTCCGCAGGGGGAAGGGCTCCTGGCTGAACAGCAGAAGCTTGAAGCGTTCTCCGGGACTTTCCGCTATCAGCGAGGCGAACCATTTGCGCTCCTCGCTTTCCCTGGCCCAGGCGCTTTTTTCCAGCACCCGGCAGACCAGGAAGCGTTCCTCCTCGCCATTGGGCTTGAAGCGGTCGGCCGCGGAATAGTGGATCATGCCGCAGAGCGCGGCGCCGAGGAAAACCACGTAGGGGAAAAGCCGCCTCAGGTTGTTCGCGAAAACGCGAAAGCTCGCCAGGAAATACCCGGCGGCCAGGAAATACAGCAGCCAGGCCGGAAAGCCGGTTCGGCATTCCAGGAAGAGTATTCCGGACAAGGTCCCCAGGAGAAGGTAAAAAACAGGCGCGGTCATCATCAATGAAAGCAAAAAGCCCCGCGAAAAATAAAGCCGGGGCGCGGATGCCAGCGGATCCGCGAGCGCTTGTCATCCTTCGCGAAGGGGGTGTTTTTTAGCCGTTTTTAGATATGCTATAATTTAGGTATGTTTGACATAGAGAAAAATCAGCTGGCGGAGATCCGCGACCGCCTCACGCATCTTTTCGCGGGACTTGACCTCGAAAACAAGGAAAAAAGGCTATCGGAATTGGAGGAACTCACCACCGCGCAGGACCTCTGGAACGATCCCGAGAAGGCCAGGACGCTTCTTCAGGAGCAGGACTCCCTGAAACGCGTGACCACGGAAGCCCGCTCCCTGGAAAAACTCCTGACGGAAACGGAGGAGTTCCTGCAGCTGGCGGATTCCGAGAAGGACGAATCCTTGGGCGCGGACCTTGCTTCCGAGATAGCGAAACTCCAGTCGGGCTACGACCAGTTCGAGTTCCACCAGACCCTGAACGGCGAGACCGACCACAACAACGCCTACCTCACCATCCACTCCGGCGCCGGCGGCACGGAGGCCTGCGACTGGGCGGGCATGCTCTACCGCATGTACACGCGCTGGTGTGAAAAGAAAGGCTATTCCGTCGAAGTCCTCGACTTCCAGGAAGGCGACGAAGCGGGCATCAAGTCCGTGACGATCCAGATCACCGGCGAGAACGCCTACGGCTACTTGAAGAGCGAGCACGGCGTCCACCGGCTGGTCCGCATTTCCCCGTTCAACGCGGTGGGCAAGCGGATGACCTCGTTCGTCGGCTGCGACGTGATGCCGGTGATCGAGCAGAGCCTGGACGTGGACATCAAAGACGATGATCTGAAGATCGACGTCTACCGTTCCTCCGGCGCCGGCGGCCAGCACGTCAACAAGACCGAGTCGGCCATCAGGATCACGCACATTCCCACCGGCGTGGTGGTCTCCTGCCAGAACGAGCGCTCCCAGTTCAAGAACAAAGCCGAGGCCATGAAGATGCTGAAGGCGAAACTTTACCAGCTGGAGATGAACGAGCGCCTTTCCAAGCAGAGCAGCGCCTACGCCAGCAAGCAGAAGATCGAGTGGGGAAGCCAGATCCGCTCCTACGTCCTGCATCCCTACAACATGGTCAAGGACCTCAGGACCAACGTGGAGACCAGCAACACCGGGGCCGTTCTGGACGGGGAGATAGACCTTTTCATCGAAGCTTACCTGAGAGCGACCGCCACGCTTTCCTAACGTTAAAACTAAAGGGTTCAGCATGAAAAAAATCATTGTGTGCTTAAGCTTGCTCTTACTGAGCGCCGCCGTTTTCGCGTCCTCCGACGAGGCCGTGCTGAGGACAGATTACTATCAGAACGGCAACCTGAAATACGCGGGCTACATGAAAGTGCATCCCGAGGCGGGGGAGATACCCCACGGTTACTGGCAGTATTTCCACCCCAACGGCTTTTTGAAGAGCGCCGGCCTTTTCAAGGATGGCTACAGGGCCAAAGTCTGGACCAACTTTTTCGAGAACGGCGCCGTGGAATCCTACGGTCCCTACGACAAGGGCCTGAAGGACGGCAAGTGGCGTCTCTTCTACAAGAGCGGCGCCAAGATGGCGGAGGGCAAATATTCCGACGGCAAGGCCAAAGGCACCTGGACTTACTGGCACACCAACGGCGTGGTGGAAACGGAAGGCGATTTCAAGGAAGGCAAGCGCGTGGGCAAAAGGACCTACTACGACGCCCGGGGCAACAAGCTCTGGTACGGCCGTTATGAAAACGACGAGAAGGAAGGCGAGTGGCGCCTGGACGAGAAGGACAAGACCACCATCGCCTTCTACAAGGGCGGCCTGCTGATCGGCCAGAAGGAGGAGGTCTTTTACCCCAACGGCGACATCAAGGAGAAGATCGAGAGCGAGGTGATCTTCGGCCAGCTGACCGGCTCCCAGATCAAGACCGTCTACGCCGAGGACGAGGTCATGGCCTCCCAGGGACTGCTGTTCCAGGGAACGCCCTACGGCGTCTGGCGCTATTACGAGAACGGCAAGCTGGAGCAGAAGGAGACCGGAGGCGTCCCGGAAGCGCTGCAGGAGCACCGCCGCGTCCTCACCGCCGCCCAGGCCCAGGCCGCAGCCAGGGCGCAGGCCGCCAAGGAGCAGCCGCAGTCCGGCGCCCAGCCAAACAACACCTACCAGAACGTCGTCCCGCAGGACCCGGAAAACTTCCAGTACGGCCCCAGGAAATTCGAAGTCATAATGCAGCCTCCCACCCAGCTTGAAATGACCGTGACCACCGACGCGGGACGCAGCGTGGACCTCAACGAGAACAACTACGACGTCACCAGGGACAATCCCAGGAGCTTCGAGGCGCTGCGCCAGATGGCCGCCCGGGCCAGGGAGCAGAAGGCCGCCGAGGAAATGAGCGAGGACAACAAGGAGAAAGAATGAACTGGAAGCTTGAGCTGGAGCGCTTCTTCAAGGAACACGAGGAAGAAGGCGTGGCGCTCCTGAAAGAACTGGTCGCCCAAAACACCGTCAATCCTCCCGGCAACGAATACCTCGTGGCCGACGTTCTGAAAAAATATTTCGACGGGCTGAAGATCCCTTACGTGACCTACGAGCGCACGCCCAAAAGGACCAACCTCATCGCGAAAGTGGGGGACGGCCATCCCGTGCTCTTCGTGCCCTGCCACGCGGACGTGGTGCCCGTCAATCCCGACTGGGAACACGATCCCTTCACCGTCAAGATCGAGAACGGCACGGCCTACGGCCGCGGCGTGGGCGACGACAAGGGACCCATGGTCTCCGCTTTCCTGCTCGCCAAATTCCTCAAGCTGCACGAGGGCGAATTCAAAGGCACCTTCCTCTTCGCCTCCGTGGCCGACGAGGAAGTCGGCTCCACCGACGGCCTGGT
>DBWD01000041.1:1666-2094 GCA_002308555.1 bacterium UBP3_UBA1247 | reverse complement strand
CCTTCCACGGCAAAGCAGGCCACGCGGCCTATCCCGACCACGGCGTCAACACCGTCTGGCCCGCGGTCGACTTCCTCAACGCCGTCAGGGAAAGCTACGGCGAAAAATTAGGCTTCCTGAAGGAAAAGGACCAGCCCAACTTCAGCCCCACCACCTTCACTGTCTCCGGCCTGGAATGCGGCACCGCCTACAACATCATTCCCAAGGAATGCAAAGTCAGGATGGACATCCGCTACACTCCGCAGAGAAATCTCGCCGAGATCAAAGCCTGGACCGACAGCCTGGCCAAGGCCGCCTGCGACAGGAACCCCGGCACCTCTTTCAGCGTGGAGATGCCCGACCATATGGAAGCCTTCGAGATCGATCCCAAGGGCAGACTCTGCCAAGCGGCCATGAAGGCCACGAAGGAAGTCACCGGCAAGGACGCG
>DBWD01000041.1:0-1621 GCA_002308555.1 bacterium UBP3_UBA1247 | reverse complement strand
GGCTACAGCCAGGACGACGACGGCTCGGCCCACCAGACCGGCGAGCACATCAAGCTTTCCGAGATCCCGCTCTTCGGCATCGCGCTGGGCCTGCTCTTCCTGGATCTCGCGGAATAATTTTTTTCCGCGTTTCAAACAAAAAAATCGCCTCGCTTACCGCGGGGCGATTTTTATTTTGCCGCTTTTTTTTTTCAGATCTCAGGTACGGTCACGCCCAGGAGACGTTCGGCGTTGCGGTGGAAGATGAGCTCGCGCATGCTTTCGTCGGGGCAGAAATCCTCCACGAAGCGGATGTGTTTGCGCGCGCCGCCCCAGGGGCAGTCGGTGCCGAAGAGAATGTTTTCCGCGCCGACGCGGGAGAGGATCTTCTTCGCGGTCTCCACGGGGCAGATGCCCGCGGAGCAGCTGGTGTCGATCATGACGTCCTCGCCGCGCATGTCGGCGAGAAAATCCTCGTAGGCCAGCCAGCCGCCCATGTGGGCCATGACGAACTTGAGCTTGGGAAAATTATTCCGGATGGTCCTGAAGCGGTAGGGATGGGCGAGGTCCTGTTTGCCGAAGGCCACGTCGAAGCCGGCGTGGAAGAGTATGGGCAGCGAGGCGCTCTGCGCGGCGTCGTAAAGGGGAAACCATTTCGGATCGTCGGCGGCCAGCCCCTGGTAGAAGGGATGGATCTTCAGGCCGCGTATGCCGGAACGAACGACGCTCGCGACCTTTTCCTCGAAACGGTCGCACGCGGGATGAATGGAGGCGAAGGGAACGATGCGCTCGCTCATGATCTCTTCGGACCAACGCAGTATCGGCTCGAACTGCGCGGGCTTCGTGGCGATGCTGGCGATGACGGAAACGTTGACGCCGCCTTCGTCCATGACTCTCGCGAGATCTTTCACGGTGCCGTTCGTCAGAGGCTTGATGTCGCCTGTGAACTTTTCTATTCCCGCGATGGCTCTAGGCGCGAGCTCGTCGGGAAAAGCGTGAGTGTGTATGTCGAGATATTTCATGCTGGAAAAAATTCTAACAGAAAAAATTTACGCGGTCAAATTTCAAAGTCTCGGGAACGCCTTGAAAATCAGGCGCTGCGGAGACGCGCGCTTCGTTTTTCGCTTCCTGGAATTTTTCGCGCGGTCTTGTTCGCGAGGTTCGCATCTTATGTGCGCGCCACTCATTGCATTTTAAAAAAGCATCTGATAAAATATTAGGAAAGCAGTGAGTATTCGCTATTCGTTCTTGTTGTGCATGTGGTGATGAACGGACGGCGGACCGCAGAAATAAAGGCATTCCCAAACATTATTCTAAAAAAATATATAGAAAAAAACAGATCGAGCATCTGAAAAAATATATATAAAATTTGTTGTCATCGACAGCATTTTACTCAACCAAACAAAAGGAGAAACACTATGCCTACTGCTAAGAAACCCGCTGCGAAACCGGCTCCCAAGAAAGCTGCTCCGGCCAAAAAGCCCGCTGCCAAGAAGCCCGCTCCCGCCAAGAAAGCCGCTCCGGCCAAGAAGCCCGCTGCTAAGAAGCCCGCTCCGGCCAAGAAGCCCGCTGCCAAGAAGCCCGCTCCGGCCAAGAAGCCTGCCGCTAAGAAGCCCGCTGCCAAGAAGCCGGCCGCCAAGAA
>DBWD01000081.1:26077-26754 GCA_002308555.1 bacterium UBP3_UBA1247 | reverse complement strand
AACACGTTGCCGTGCATATCATACAAACCCCAAGCGTTTGGAGAATAGGAACCAACTGTTGTATGTTCGCTATATCCGCCTTTGCCATCGTTGCGGTTACAATAGTAACGAGCCAACTTTGCCAGGCAGCCGTCGCTGACCGTATTGGTAATATTGTTACCGTCGTTCAGCGCGGTGGTCGTGCCTGCCCTGCAGGCATACTCCCATTGTGCTTCCGTGGGCAGATCGAAGACGTTTCCCGCCTTTTTCCTCAATTGTCCCATAAAACTCCATTCGTCAACTCCGTGATCCTCCGGCCAAGCGAAACCTTTTGCAAATCCTCTGAGCTTATTGTAGGAAACTTCTTCCACTGGCCTCATGTCGCCAGTGTTATACGAAGGATTTTCACCAAAAATATTCTGGAATTGCTTCTGCGTCGTTTCAAAGACGCCTATGTAATAGGCTTTTGTAAGCGTTACTTCGTGCTGAGTCTCTTCGTTACTTCTGCCCAATTCGTCCTCGGGAGATCCCATGTTGAACGTTCCCGGCTCGATCCTTCTGAGCCAGAGCTCATCCGTGCGGCATGTGTCATCCGCGATATCAGGTTCTTCCGGTGAGACCCGCATCTTATTGCTAATTGTATTAAGGACAAGATAGGCCGCTTGTTCCGTCACATCTTCGTATTCGACTCTCAATTC
>DBWD01000081.1:23698-26056 GCA_002308555.1 bacterium UBP3_UBA1247 | reverse complement strand
TCCAGGTCAATTTATGCAGACCCGCTCCAACCACTATTCCGCTGGCTCCGTCATATTCGATCTTGCCCATTTCATCCAAAGGCTTTTCCGTACCGTTCGCCAGTTTTCCATACAAATTGACTTCAAAAACCGGCAGGGTGTTTTCTGTCTCGGATTTGATCTCAAATTCAAAATCCTTTTTATTTTTCTGTCCAGAAAACACATTTTGAACTAGGGCAACACGAAAGCCGCCGTCTATCAAATGGTCGGAGGGGGAATTGCTGTCGGCACGGTTGGCAGAGCGGCAGTAGCGCGCGTCGTAGTACCAGCTCCCGCCCCGGAGCACACGGTAATTGCCAAGGCTTGCGCCTAGAGGCTCAGTCACAGGATCGCTGCCCAGGTCAGATTGATACCAGTCCAGGCACCATTCATACACGTTGCCATGCATATCGTAGAGGCCCCAGGAGTTGGGAAGATAAGAGCCGACCGCTGCATGATAATTATCAAATCCGCCGTTGTATCTGTAGCGTCCAACTTCATCCATGTTTTGGCACTGCTCTTCGTTGGTCAGATCCTTCCCACTGTTCAGCGCGGTGGTCGTGCCTGCCCTGCAGGCCATTTCCCATTGCGCTTCCGTGGGAAGGTCGAAATTCATTTGCGTTTTGGAGCGAAGTTTTCCGAAAAAGGAGTCTTCGTCCACATCATAATTATAAGGCCAGCTTGCGCCGAAACGTTTCCCGCGGATCATATTGTAGGAAACGTTCTCTACCGGCCTAACATCGCCTTTATAATATGACGGATTGCTTCCTGTAATTAATTCGTATTGATTCTGCGTCGTTTCAAAAACGCCGATGTAATAAGCGTTTGTCAAAGTTACCTGGTGTTGAGTTTCATCAATGTATCTCCCTAATTCGTCAGTGGGGCTGCCCATGGTGAATATCCCCGGCTCGATCCTCCTCAGGACCAGTTTTGTGGTCTTGTACTCCTCCGTCCAGCCGCCCTCGGGAACATCGTCAAGCAAACTGACGGGATACAACTCAGCTTCTGAACCGCCGCTCAAGTCGACGACAATGTATTTCTCTTTCTCGGCTTTTTTAAAAGTGGCAAGAAGTTCCGTGTCTTTTGTCAGTGTCAGTTTCAACGGATTATCGTATGAGATGTTCCCTTCCCACTCAAAACTCTTAAAAAACTCCTCGCCCGGAATCGCTGTAACCACGACTTCTTCAGAGCCTATGAACGAATAACTGACAGAACCTTTTCCGGAAATCGTTACATTGAGAGCATAATTTCCAAAGACCGCCTCGACAAGCGTGTCTTCTTCCAAAACAAGCGTCATTTCGCTGTCTGGGCATCTTTCTCCATTCACAGTGAAGCAGCGGAACTTGTCTTTATTTTCCGTAACTTTAACTTCCACTTCGTCAGGCCCAATGAATTCAGCGCTTGCGGAGCCTTCGCCGACGATCTTGAGTGAAAAGTCATAAGATCCGAAGACCGCCTGGACTTCCGTGTCTTCCAGAAGTTCCAACGTCATGAAATCGTTTGTAACTTTCGTACCCTTGTAGAAGAAATAACGGAACTTGTCAGGATTCTTCGTAACCCTAAACTCGACCTTGTCAGGTTCGCAATAACCGGAATACACATCGCCGTCGCCGATAATTTCCAAAGAGTAATCGTATTTGTTCGTGAATATGTACTCGCTTTCAAGAACAGCGGGATAGGCGGCTTCTGGGGAAAGCGCATACTTGGCGGTGGCCTTTCCTTTGGAATTTACGGAAACCTTCGCCTGTATGTCGTTAAAATTGCAGGAGAATTTGTAATTCTTGCCTTTCGGTTGAAGACTGAAGACTAAGGAAGCAAGATATCCCAGACTCTGATCAGCGCACAGTTTATCGAAGACAGTAAGCCTTTTGGTTTCAAGTTCGGCAAGATTGGAAGAATCAATGGTGCCTTTGGATTTTAAAACAGCCTTGTCAGGCCTTATCCGTTCCTCCCCGGTCACGAATGTGAAATAAGGCGTGACGTCCTTTTCCGTCCATTGAAATTTTCCGTTTTTTGTTTTTACGGAAACGTTCCGCGTCTCGGTCTTTTCTCCGTATCCAGCTTTCGTTGCCGGAAGCAAAGTCGGAAGCGCCAGATAACTGTCCAGGAAATTGTAGACCGCCATGGGATTCCCGTCTGAGATGCTTTGCATGGCGGCGTCGTTCATCTGCCCGCTTAAACTAAGCGTGGTCGTTCCTTTGATAAATCCGCAAGCGTTCACGACTCTCTGCGTAACAATAGAGCCGGCGAATATCTCTCCGGCCATAAAGAAGATCGTGGCTACGATAAGCAGGATGGATCTTTTCATCTGGTCCCTAAAAAGTTGGTCCGGTTTGCTAA
>DBWD01000081.1:23324-23675 GCA_002308555.1 bacterium UBP3_UBA1247 | reverse complement strand
TATGGCGGAGAGGAGCTCGTCGCGGCAGGGGGCGAGAGCTTCTTCGGTCGAGGAAGTAAAGGTGAGCTTGCAGCGCCATTTGTTGGTTGCTTCGTCCAGTTCCGGGTAGGAGCCGATCTTGACGTCGGGGTATTTTTTCTGAGCCGCTTCCATCAGGTCGGCGAAAAGAGTCTCGCCTATGGGGGAAAGGTATTCCAAAGTAACGATGCTTCCCTTGGGGAGTCTCGGCTCGATCACGTCGAACATTTTCCGCATGAGTTTCGGGACGCCGGGGAAAACGTAGACGTTGTTGATGACGAAGCCCGGGGCGCCGGAAAGCTCGTTTTCGATGAGCTCGCAGCCCTCGGGAAG
>DBWD01000081.1:19342-23205 GCA_002308555.1 bacterium UBP3_UBA1247 | reverse complement strand
GCGCCGATGCCGCCGCAGGAGAAGACAACGTCATAGGTTTCACTGTATTCCCTGACGGTGCCGACGATCACGTCCATCTCGTCCGGGATGGTGATTATCCTTTTCAGGGCCACGCCGCGCTGGTGCAGCCTGGCCGCGATGAAGTTGGCGTTGATATCATGGGTGCGGCCGGAGAGGATCTCGTCCCCCACTATGATGACCGCGGCGGTAGGATCGCTCATCTTACGTGTCTCCTCCTAAGGTTATGGTGGCGTCTTTGTTGATCACGGCGGTGATGTCAGTGATGAGCCAGCCGTTCTTGAAACTGGCCCTGCTGGTTTGGTCTGGTGACCAGTAGCGTTTTATGACCGCGGGGCCGCGCAGGCACAGACGGCCCCTGAGGCCTTTTTTGAGGGGTTTCCCGTCGGGGCCTATCACTTTTACCTCGATGTTGCCAAGGGGGGCTCCCGAGGCTCCGAAGGCCCTTCTCAAGGGTGTGGAGAGCAGGACAACGCCCGCGGTCTCGGCCATTGAGAAACCGGTCATCACTTCCATGCCGTACATGGGGCCGGAATAATAGAAGCGCTTGTCCTTGACCTCGTTCAGGACGTAGACGCGCCGCAGCTTGAAGCCGAGCCTCTCCTTGAGGGAGCGCATGAGAAAGACGTGGGGCAGGGAAAGGAATTTGAGGGCGCCGGCCAGGCCGCGGCGGAAGCGGAAATCTTTTTCCCCGGAGATCTTGTTCAGGAAAAGGTTGGAGAGAGCCATGGCGTTCTTCTCGTCGGTCAGGAAGACCGTCACGCCGTGTTTTTCCAGGGCGGAGAACCATTCCTCCAGGGTGTCCTTTTCCGTGCCGATCACGCATGAGGCGGTGGCCAGCGGGAGGAAGACCGTGAAGGAGAGGGATTCCACGGAGTTGGGCGCGTAGGTGGTCATAAGGACGTCCTGGGCGTCCAGAAGCATGGTCTGCGCCGCGGAGAAGACCTGGGCGAGGATGGCGCCGTGGGTAAGCAATATCTCTTTGCCGCCTTCGGTCAGGAGCAGGGCTGGATCTTCCCTGGTGATGCCCTTGAGAGGCGGAGAAGTGGGCTGGGCCAGCAGGCACTCGGGCAGGATGTTCTTCTCCAGGTCTTCCCTGAGCCAGAGCACGCAGGTGAACGGCTTGCTCAGCAAAAGCATCTCGCTGCCCAAAGTCTGGTAAGTCTCGGAAAGGATCAGGAAAGAGACGTTGTGCTTCCTCATGACTTCGGCCAGTTCCTCGGGGCTCTTGGAGGCGTCCAGTGGCAGCGCAACGCCGCCGGCGCCTTGAATCCCCATCACGGCGATGTGCCGCCAGCGGCCGTTGGTAACCAGGAGCGCCACCCTGTCCTTGGGGTGAATGTTCTTGCCCAGCAGATAATGGGAAAGACGGTTGGCGTTGGCGAAAAGCGTCTGGAAGCTCATCTCGCTGACGCTTCGGGGATCAACGTCCCTCACGGCCGGCAGCATGGAGAAAAGCGCGGCGGAGCGGCGCAGAAGGTCGGGCAGGCTGTGGATGTCGCCGGGAATGGGCGCGGGATCCCTGGGCGTCGCGCGCCTGACGTTCCTGCTGTGCCTGGCGAAAAGGAAGAAAAGTAGGAAGCAGAGCGCCACGTAAAGCGTTTCCTTCCAGGGCCAGCGCTCGGGATAGTCGCACTGGGCGTAGAAGGTCAGTTTGCGGCCGTCGGAAAGCTCGCTGAGTTTTTTCGCCTCCGTGATCTTCCGCCCCTTGAAGGGCTGGTTGGCTTTTTTCAGGTCCCCCGGGAAGACGTGGGTGAAGGCCGCCGTGCCGTCGCAGGGCAGGTTGGCGCTGAAATTTCCCAGGTCCACGCGCTGGAAGACCGCCAGGCTCTTGCCGTTCTCGCTGAAGTTGAATTCCCGCTGGCGGAAGAAAGGCAGGGCGGCCAGGTCGGCGAGCTTTCCCTTCAGCCTTATGTCCAAAGCGAGATGGGAATTGCTCATAACAAGCCCGGAGCGCAGGACCGTGATCTTGGAAAGGTCCAGGTCGTTCGTCTTCCAGAAAGGCTCCAGCAGGAACCTTTCCTTTTCCGGGGTAAGCTCGGGATTCTTCGCCAGGAATTCCTTGCTGAGGGCGCAGACGATATGGACGACGGCGGTGCCGTCCCTCCCATAGACCCAGCTTTCGCGGTAATCGAAACAGGCGGACAGAAGAAGCGCCGCGAGAGGGACTATGAGGAGAAGTTTTTTCATGGGCGGGCTATTTCTCGAAAAGCGGCTTCAGCCACTCTTTTGTCTCCTCCGCCTTCAGGGGGAAGCCGNNGGGAAAGCCGTAGGCGGCGGAAAGCGGCGTCACGGAAATATAATCGTCCTTCAGGGAGAGGTAGTCGGAATCGGGCTCGTCGTCGTCCGGCAGCAGGACGCCGTTGATCCAGAAATAATCGTTGCCGGAGGGATCCACCCGGTGGATGTAGCGCTCGTGGAATTTCGTCTTGCCAAGCTTCGTCAGGCGGAAGCCCTTTATATTTTCCCAGGGCACGTTGGGAACGTTGACGTTCAGCACCACGCCCGCCGGGGCTTTGGAAAGGTCAAGTTTCTCCAGCAGTTCCCGGCCGGCCCGCGCGCCGGTCTCGAAATTGAAGTTGCCGTCTTCGGAATCGTCCATGGAAAGGGCCAGGGCCGGGGCGCCCAGCATGCCCGCCTCACAGGCGGCGGCCACGGTGCCGGAATAGACCACGTCTGTGGAAAGGTTCGAACCGGGGTTGAGGCCGATGAGGACCGCGTCCGGCGGGTCGCAGAAGGAAAGCAGGGCGATCTTCATGCAGTCCGCGGGAGTGCCCGAGGCCGCGTAGGCTTTGACGCCCTCCAGAAGTTCGATCTTTTTCAGGATCACCGGTTCCCGGAGCGTGATGGCGTGGCTTATGGCGCTGCGCTGCCTTTCGGGAGCCAGGACCGTGACCTCTCCCAGGGGGGCCAGCTCCCTGGCCAGGGCCAAAAGGCCCGGGGCGTATATGCCGTCGTCGTTTGAAAGTATTATTTTCATATTTTCAATTATAGCAAATCTCAAACCCGCCTTCCCCGGAAAATTCTCCGGAAGCGCCTGAGATGTATCTCCGGGGGCCTGTCGGCGTGAAGCATGACCAGGGAGAAAACGTAGCCGACCCTGACGTTCCGCAGCCCCTTTTCCCTGAGGAAGACCTTTGAGGCCGCGCGGATCCTGCGCTGCTGGGGAAAGGAAAGGGCCCGCAAGGGATGGAAATTGCCCTCGCTCCTGGTCTTCACCTCCACGAAAAGGACCGTGTCCCCTTTCCGCGCCGCCAGGTCGATCTCATTCCTCGAACAGCGCCAGTTGCGCGCTATTATCCGATAGCCCCTTTTTTCCAGCTCCAGGGCGGTGAGATCTTCGCCCAGGCGTCCCCTTTTCTGCGCCTCGGTCCTGCGGGGGATCAAGGCCCTTGACATAGAACGTGCGGCGGTGAGCGCGCGAGCGGCCGAATTTTTGCAAAGCCTCAAGATGGAAAGCAGTCCCATAACCTTTGTGTTTTGCGAAACCATATTCCGGGAACTCCTTGTCGAGCTCCAGCATGATATGGTCCCTGGTTACCTTCGCGGCGATGGAAGCCGCCGCGACGCATAAGCAAAGACTGTCCCCCTTTATGATTTTTTCCTGCGGAATTTCAAGTTCAGGTATCTCGGTCCCGTCCACCAGCACGAAGCCCGGCCTCGCGGGAAGGCCCTCCACGGCGCTCTTCATGGCCCTGTGGGTGGCTTTCAGAATGTTCGTGGCGTCTATCTCCTCGGCCTCGGCCAGGGCGACGGATATCTTCAGCGGGCTTTCGGGGCTCATGAGATGCTGGAAAATCTCCTCCCTTTTGCTTTCCGTGAGCTGCTTGGAGTCGAAGATCTCC
>DBWD01000081.1:6493-19306 GCA_002308555.1 bacterium UBP3_UBA1247 | reverse complement strand
CCGGCCCCGCCAGCGGCCCCCGGCCGGCCTCGTCCACGCCGGCCACGAGAGGATATTTTTTCAGAAGCCCTTCTTCCTTGGCGAGCAGGGCTAGGAAACGTTTCTCCTTTTTCTCGTCACTTGCGGTTTTCTTCATACCACTTCACCCACTGCTCGTAGGTGGTGAGAGTCTGTCCGGTCTGCGTCTGCAGAATGGAGACCGCCATTTGCCTGACTTCGTTGAATTCGGAGAGGAGCCCCTGCTCGATGATGGGCTGCAGGGCGTTGTGGCTGCCGCTTTCGTGAAGCTGCTCCAAAAGTGAAAGCGAAGTTTCCTGGGAGTCGGCGTCGCCGTTCTTCAGGGCGTATTCCAGGGAAGGCATCATGCAGTCGTCCACCAGCATGGTGAGCATGTCCAGGGCGTTTTCCCTGACGCTTTCCTCGGGGTCGTTGAGAGCCTGCATGATGATGTCGTTGAGGTCAGCCTCGGGAGTCAGCGTGGCTATGCATTCCAAAGCCTCCTCCCGGAGGTCGGGATCCGTGTCCCTCAGCGCCTTCTCCACGCCTTCCTTGATGGCGGGGTCGTCGATGGATTTCATGGCTTCCACCGCCAGGGTCCTGATCTCGGGATCCTTGTCGTCCAGGGCCGCCAGGATGGCGGGCATGACCATCTTGTCGCCGATGACCGCGATGTCGTACATCAGCTTGAGTTTCTTTTCCTTGTCGGCGTTGCTTCGGAAAGCCGCCAGGGTGTCCTCCACCAGGCCCTTGGTGTCGAAGCCGGGAATGGGGTCGCCCTCGGGCACGAACATGACCGCGCGCTCGTGCTTCAGCTCCTTCATGGAGATCGTTTCCTCCGCCGCCGCGTTGGTCTGGGCCGCCTCCTGGACGACCTGGATCTTCGGCCGTTTGACGGTCCTGGGCTTCCTTTCCGTGACCGGCGTCCTGACCGGGCGCGGCTCGTAGGGCACGGGCTTCTCCCTGTGCCTGAGACCCAGCGCCACGGCCGCGATCACGATGGCCACGACCAAAACAGTTCCGAATATCTTTATTCCGTCGCGAAATGACATTTTACGCTCCTTTTACTCTTTCCGGCCCCTTGCCGTCCGGCTTGATGCCGGCCAGCTCGTCGCCCTGAATGGTTATCTCGTCCATGATGGACTGAAGCTTCTCGCAGTAAGGCTCGAGATCCTTGGCGTCCTTGGGGACCACGAAGGGCGTGCCGAAGACGATGTGAATGGTGGCGAAGGGAAATATGACCATGCAGCGGTCCCAGGAATTGGCCCGGAAGGAAAACTTCGCCGAGACCCCCAGGGGAATGATGGGCGCCCCGGTCAGCCGGGACAGGAAGACCAGACCCGGCTCGATCCTGTGCCTGGGGCCGCGGGAGCCGTCCAGTGCCACGGCGGTGTCGCGGCCGCTTTTGGTGATGTTGGCGAGATTCCTCAAAGCCGCCACGCCGCCTTTGTGGGCCGAGCCGCGCACGCACTCCACGTTGAGAAGATTGAAATAGCTGGCCAAGATGTCCCCGTCCTTGCTCTGGGAGACCATCATGGAAAGCTTGTCGTAGCCGAAGCGGAAACGGTAGATGGCCGGGAGCAGCATCCCCCTTCCGTGCCAGGAGCCGAAGATGATGTTCTCCCCCTTGTCCTCCCTTTCCACGTACAGCTTGTAATTTTCCTCGTTGTGATACTTGATGCGGCAGGTCTTCAGGTCCAGAAGCGTGAGAAAATAGGCCAGCCTGGGGATGACCTTGAAACGCATGAAGGGTTTTTTGAAGAAATTGTCCGCCATAAAACGAGTGTTATCCAATCGAAAAATTATAACATAAAGAGCCTTTTCGTATTCTCGGTCACGATCCTGTCGAGCTCCGCGTATTCCATATCCCTGAGCCTGGCGTGGGCCCTGGCGATCTCCACCACGTAGGCCGGCTCGTTGCGCCGCCCGCGGTAAGGCTCAGGCGCCATGTAGGGGCAGTCCGTCTCGACAAGAAGCCTCTCCAGAGGCACGACCAGGGAGGCGCTTCTCTGCCGCTGCCCGTTCTTGAAGGTAATGGGCCCGCAGAAAGAAACGTGGAAGCCCAGTTCCAGAAAGCGTTCCGCCGCCTCCGCCTCGTAGGAGAAGCAGTGGATCTGGCCCCTCAGGCCGGGAAAGTCCCTGAGCACGGCCAGAGTGTCCTCCATGGCGTCCCGGGAGTGGACGACGATGGGCAGGTCCAGTTCCCTCGCCAGGGAAAGCTGGGCGGCGAACACCGCGTACTGCGTTTCCTTGGGATAAATGTTATCGTGATAGTCCAGGCCGATCTCGCCGATGGCGACGCCCTTCTTCGCCAGCAGCTGCTCCCTGAGGACCGCTTCCTCACCGGCGTTGTAGTCCCCGGCGTTCAGGGGATGGAAGCCCAGGACCGCCGCCAGACGGCCGTTTTCCTCCGCCATGGCCGCGGCCTGCAGGTTGCGCTTCTTTTCGCCGCCGATGACGATTATTTTTTCCAGTCCCGCGTCCCAGGCGCGCTTCAGCATTTCCCCGCGGTCCTCGTCGTAGACCTCGAACTGGATGTGGGCGTGGCTGTCAATCATTCACAGTTCCTCCAAACTCTTCTGACGGCAGGCGAAGAAAGTCCCGCCCTCTTTACCCACGATCATGCAGTCTTCCAGGCGCATGCCGATCTCCCCGGGGATGTAGATCCCGGGCTCGTTGCTGAAAGTCATGTTCTCCTTCAGGGCGAGCTTCCGCCCGCGGCAGAGATAGGGCCACTCGTGGCCCTCCAGCCCGATGCCGTGGCCCAGGCGGTGGGTGAAAGTTTCGTAGTCTCCGCCGAAGCCGCGGCGCCCCAGAACTTCCCGGGCCGCCAGATCCGGCGCCTCCAGGGCGTTCCCCGCCCTGGCGGCGGACAGCGCCGCGTCCTGGGCTTCCCTCAGGGCCTCCCAGACTTCCCGCTGCCTGGCGCTGGCCTTCCCGAAGACCACGCTGCGGGTGATGTCGCTGATGTAGCCGTGCAGATTGCAGCCGGCGTCGCAAAGCATAATGTCGCCCTCTTTCAGTTTCTGGGGATGCTTGGTGCCGTGCGGGAAGGAGGCCGCCTCGCCGAAGAGGACGAAGCCTTCGCCCCGCACTCCCCTTTTCCGGCACGCCTCCCTGACAGCCTCGCTCATCTCCAGGTTGGTCATGCCTTCCCTGGCCTGGGCGAAAGCCTCTTTGACCGCCTCGCCGATGATCCTGTTGGAGCCTTCCATCAGCTCCAGCTCCTTCGCGCTTTTGACGGCCCGGCACGCCCTCACTATCTCGCTGGCGTCCTCCGCCCCCTGGGCGGCGTTTTTCCTGAAGGCCGTGAAATACCACAGGGGCAGCGTGTCCTCCAGGCCCACGGGGCCTGGGAAAGACGCCAGCCGCTTGGAGATCTTCTCCACCGGATCCTCGTCCTCCTGCCAGGGAATGACTTCCGAGTCGTTCCCCCACCGCTCCCGCATCCTGCGTTCCTCGAAACTCGGGCAGACGTGGAAGACCCCTCCCTCCGGCTCTATCACCGTGGCGTAAAGGCGGTCGCTGTAGCCGCCCCGGAAGCCCGTGAAATAATAGGCGTTGGCAGGGCCGGCCACCACCAGGCCCGCGAGGCTTCTTTCCTTCAGCGCCGCGGCCGCCTTGGCGATCCTTTCTTTGTATTCCTCACTCCCCACGGGAGAATAATTTTTCGCTTCTGTCATTGGTTGCGTCCTTTAAATTTACTCTTCTTCCTCGTCCTCTTCCCTTGGTGGAACCAGGCCCTTGATCTTGTCCAAAAGCTTGCGGTTGCCAGCCCGCTTCGCCAGCCTTGCGCGGCGGGAGAGCTTCTTTTCTTTCTCGCCGCCCCGGCGCCTGTCACGCAGCAGATTTTCTATGGGGTCCTTCGCGGGATCAACGTAGTCCGCCTCCACCATGTCCCGCAAGGGCGCGTCGATCTCCTTCCAGACGGTGCGGGGCGTAACGCCGTTTTCCGCGTTGTATTTTTCCTGGATGCCGCGGCGGCGGTCGGTCTCCGAAATGGCCTCGCGCATGGCTTCCGTCGTGGAGTCGGCGTAAAGGATCACCCTGCCCTTGACGTTGCGGGCGGCCCTGCCGATGGTCTGGATAAGGGAGCGGGAGGATCTCAGGAAGCCTTCCTGGTCAGCGTCGAAAATGGCCACCAGCGTGACTTCCGGCAGGTCCAGGCCCTCCCTCAGAAGGTTGATGCCCACCAGCACGTCCACTTCCCCGCTTCTCAAACTGTTGATGACGTCCATGCGCTCCATGGTGTCGATGTCGCTGTGCAGGTAGGTGACCTTGATGTCCTCGCCGAGGAGGTATTCCGTCAGCTCCTCCGCCATGCGCTTGGTCATGACCGTGATGAGCGTGCGCTCGTTGAGCTCCACCCTTTTCCTGATCTCTTTCATAACGTCCGCCACCTGGGTCTTGGCGGGCCTCACCTCCAGGAGCGGATCCACCAGCCCCGTTGGCCTGATGACCTGCTCCACGGGCATGGGGAAACTGGCGCCAACCCGTTCCGCTTCCTTTTTCGAAAGCTCCAGCTCGTAGTCGCCGGGCGTGGCGGAGACGAAGACCACCTGGTTCAGCTTGCTCTTGATCTCCTCGAAGCGCAGGGGCCGGTTGTCCTTGGCGGCGGGCAGCCGGAAACCGAAGCGGACCAGGGTGTCCTTCCTGGCGGCGTCGCCCCGGGACATGCCGCCCAGCTGCGGGACGCTGATGTGGCTCTCGTCTATGAGCATCAGCCAGTCCTTGGGAAAATAGTCCAGAAGCGTGTAGGGCATCTCCCCCGGCGCGCGCCGGTCCAGGTAGCGGGAGTAGTTCTCGATGCCGGAGCAGTAGCCCATCTCCTCCATCATGTCCAGGTCGTAATTGACCCGCTGCTCCAGGCGCTGGTACTCCAGAAGCTTTCCCTGGGCCTTGAATTCCTCCAGCCGGACCTTCAGGTCCTCCCTGATCTCGGCGATGGAGAGCCGCATGATCTCGGCGCTGGTGGCGTAGTGGGAGGCGGGGTAAACGGTGAAGCTGTCCACGTGCCTAAGAGTCTGCCTGGTCAGCTCGTCGCAGAGCCTCAGGTCCTCCACCTCGTCCCCAAAAAGCGAGACGCTAAGGTATTCTTTCTCCTCGTAGGCGGGGAAAATGTCGATCACGTCGCCCTTGACCCGGAAGGTGCCCCGGTGGAAATCCTGGTCGTTGCGCTGATACTGCATGGCTATGAGGGAGCGCAGGAAAGCGTGCTGGTCAATAACGTCCCCCACCGCCACGCTGGTGCGCATCTCCAGGTAGGTCTCGGGCTTGGAAAGCCCGTAGATGCAGGAGACCGAAGCCACCACGATGACGTCCCTCCTTGTGAGAAGCGAGCGGGTGGCGGAAAGCCTGAGCCTGTCCAGAAGATCGTTGCGGTCGCAGCTCTTCTCGATGTAGGTGTCCGAGGAAGGCAGGTAGGCTTCCGGCTGAAAATAATCGTAATATGAGACGAAATACTCCACGGCGTTCTCGGGGAAAAGCCTGGTCATCTCGCCGTACAATTGGGCCGCCAGGGTCTTGTTGGGAGCCAGGATCAAAGTCGGCTTGCCCACCTTGGCGATAAGGTTGGCCATGGTGAAAGTCTTGCCGGAGCCGGTGACACCCAGAAGGGTCTCAAACTGGTTTCCCTCCAGAAATCCCTCCGCCAGGGCATCGATGGCCTGGGGCTGGTCTCCNNGCGTCTGGGCCTTCAGGCCGAGCCTCACGCCCTCCGCCAGGTCGCGGATGGCCTGGATCTGGTCGCCCATGGGGGCGTAGGGTGAACGCAGGGAGAAAAGCTCCTCCGCTTTCATTCGCCCTCCTCTTCCCCGAGGCTTGCCTCGGCGATCTCCTCCGGGCTTAGTTCCCTGCTGGTCACGTATTCCTCCTTGAGCCAGCTGCCCAGGTCCATCAGGCGGCAGCGCTCCGAGCAGAAGGGGAAAAAATCTTCCTTGGGGTCGGCGCTTCTTTCATATTCCTTGCGGCACAGGGCGCATTTGTATTTTTTCGGCGGCATGATGTTTCCTTATTGCTCCAATTCCTTTCCGTCGGGGCTGAAACGCTTGAAGACCATGCCCCAGACGTTGGGGGCGGAATTCTCCCGGCCTTCCCTCACCCGGCCCTTCAGAAACCAGACTTCCCCGGCCTTGAGGATCCGGGAATATTTTTCCGAGGCCTCGTCCCAGAGCATCACCTCGAAGTCGCCCTGGAAATCTTCCATTTTCACCACGGTGTAGGTCCCGCCCCTCCTGTTGGTCCGGCGCCGGACGAAAGTTATCAGGCCGCCCATGATGACGGCCCGCCCGGGCTCCTTCCGGCTGATCTCGGCGAGATCCTCCGAGGAGGCGGTGGTCTTCTCGTTCCAGAAGGCGCGCCAGGCTTCCAAGGGATGTTCGGAAACGCAGACCCCCAGCGCTTCCTGCTCGTAGCGGATCTTTTCCTCCCGGGGCCATTCCTCCTTCCGGCTCTCGTTTTTCAGGGGCGAGAAGAAGGAGCGCTGGAAGGAGCTTTCGGAGCGGGGCGTGCCGCTCTGCACCAGGTCGGCGGCCAAAGTGGCCAGCTCCCGCCTGGTCTTGCCGGTGAAGTCGAAGCAGCCCGCCTTCACGAGATTGTCCACGCTCTGGGGCTGGAGATATTTCCTTTCCAGGCGCAGGCAGAAATTCTCCAGGCTGGTGAAAGGCCCGTTTTTCTCCCGTTCCGCCACCACCGCCTCGGCCAGCTTGTCCCCCACGTTCCTGACGCCCGTGAGGCCGAAGTTGAGGGACCAGGAGCCTTCCGCGCCCTTCGAGGCGCTGTGCCAGGCCTTGGAAGAGTTGACGTCCGGGCCCTTGATCCCGAAGCCGAAGCGCCGGGTCTCCTTCAGGAGCGCCATGGCGTAGGCGTGGTCGCCGAGATGGGCGTTCAGAAGCCCGGCGCAGAAAAGCGCCGGATAGCGCCCCTTCAGGTAGGCCATGCGGTAGGCCAGCGCGGCGTAGGCCGCGGCGTGGGATTTGTTGAAGCCGTAGCCCGCGAAACTGGCGATGTCGCCGTAAAGCTTCTCCGCCACCTCCGGCGGGATCTTTTTCTGGCGGGCGCATTCCATGAACTTCGTCCGCTCCTTCTCCATGAGGGCGACTTTTTTCTTGGACATGATCTGGCGGAAAATGTCCGCGTTGCTCATGCTGTAGCCCAGGATGTTGTGCAGAGCCTGCATGACCTGCTCCTGGTAGAGCATGATGCCGTAGGTCTCCTTCAGCACCCGGGAAAGTTTCGGATGGACGTAGACGACCTCCTCCTCGCCGTTGTGCCTGCTGATGAAAGTGTCTATGTGCTGCATGGGGCCCGGACGGTAAAGGGCCAGCACCGCGATGATGTCCCGGAAATCCCTGGGCTTCAGGCGGCGCAGCACCCGCTTCATGCCCTCGCTCTCAAGCTGGAAGACGCCGATGGTGTCGCCGCTGGCGATGATGTCCAGGGCCGCCGGGTCGTTCGCGGGCAAGTTCTCCAGGTCGATCTTCTCACCCGCCTCCGCGGCCATTTTCACAATGTCGTCGATAATGGTGAGCGTTCTCAGGCCCAGGACGTCCATCTTCAGAAGGCCCATGCGCTCCACCGCGAACATGTCGCACTGGGTCCGGGAGTCCTCGGGCGTTCCGAAGAGCGGGATGCGCTCGCTCAGGGGGCCCGGCGAGATGACCACCGCGGCGGCGTGCAGCGAGACGTTGCGGGGCAGGTCCTCGACCTTGGAGGCGGCGTAGAGCAGCGCCCTGGCCTTGGGGTCGTTCCGGGAGGCCAGGAAGCGTCCCAGGGCCTCGGAACCCCGCGCGGCGGAGCCGATGCAGTTGAATTTCAAATTGCGTTCCTTGGCGAAGCGCTCCACGAAGGAGGAGATCTTCTCCACGGTCTCCGCCGGCGTTTTCAAGACCCTGGCGCAGTCCTGCAGGGCGGCCTTGGACCTCAGGGTGCTGAAGGTGGCCACCTGGGCCACCCGCTCGCGGCCGTAGCGGGAGCGGATGTAGTCGATGACCTCACCGCGCCTGCGCTCGCAGAAATCGATGTCGATATCCGGCATCTTGCGGCGGCTGGGATTGAGGAAGCGCTCGAAATAAAGGTCGTATTCCAGGGGGTCGATCTCGGTGATCCCCAGGGCGTAGGAGACCAGGCTGCCCACCGCGGAGCCTCGCCCGGGACCAACCGGGATGCCGCGGCTCCTGGCGAAGCTCACGTAGTCCTCCACGATGAGGAAATAATCCGAGAAACCCAGGTTCCTTATCACGTCCAGCTCGTAGTCCAGCCGGCCCATGATCTTCATGCTGGCTTCGCCCCGGGGGTCTTCGCTCAGGACGGGATAGCGCTTCAATAGTCCTTCCCTGGCCTTCTTCGTCAGGGTCTCCTCCGCGATCTCGCCGGCCGGGAGCGGGAAGCGCGGCAGGTCCGTCCGCCTGTCCGGGTTCAGCTCCACGTTGCAGGCTTCCGCTATCTTCACGGTGTTGTCGCAGGCCTCGGGAATGTTGCGGCAGATCTGGCGCATCTCCTCCTCGGAGCGGAAATAATACTGGGCGCACTCCGGGGTCAGCTCGGAGGGTTCGTCCACGGCGCGGCCGGCGTCGATGGCTTTCAGGAGTTCGAGAATGGAGGCGTCCTCCCGCTTGAGGTAAAGGCAGGCGTTGGTCGCCGCCAGGGGAATGTTAAGGGAGCGGGAGAGCTCGATCTGTTTTTTCATGACCTCCCTTTCCGCTTCCAGCCCGTGCCACTGGATCTCCAGATAGACGTTCTCCCTGCCGAAAAACTCCTGGTATTTGGCCAGGCATTCCGCCGCCTCCAGCTTGGCGTCCTTTTGCAGCAGCCGGAAGACCTCGCCGCCCTGGCCGCCGGAAAGGAAGATCAGGCCGCCGCGGGCTTCCCTGAGCCATTCGTTCCTTATGAAAGGCGCGCCGGCGTCCCCCGCCTCCGCCCAGGCCCGGCTCAGAAGGCCGCAGAGCGTCCTGTAGCCCTCGTTGTTCCGGGCCAGCAAAACGGAAGTCATGAGGCCCGGGGCCTCCCCTTTTATGACCTCGTCCTGCCAGAACTTCGCGCAGAGAGGCTCAAGGTCGACTTCCACGCCCAGGACTGGCAGGATGCCCGCCTCCATGCAGCTGTCGTAAAAGCGCACGGCCCCGGACATGTTCATGTGATCGGTCAGGGCGAGGGCCGGCATTTGGAATTCCCGGGCTTGGGCGATGAGATCCTGCAGCCGCAGGGCGCTCTTCAGGAGCGAAAACTCGGAAAGGGTGTGGAGATGGACGAAGGACATAGGTTCTTAGAATTTATCTTATATTTATATTATACCCTAAATGCCGGACAAAGCCGAAAAATTCCCCGGGCCGTTTCCGCCATAAAAAAAGGAGGCCGCGCCGCGGCCTCCTTTTTCGCCTGCTCAGGCGTCCTGGATGTCCTCGAACTCGTCGAAGGGCGTCTTGCCCTCCGTTTTCTCCTCCCCTTCGCCCTCGGGCTTCTCCTCAGCCTTTTCAGGCTGCGTGAGAGCCGCCTTGTCGACGAAAAGCTTCTTGTAGGTCGCCTTGTCTATCTCGTAAACGAAACGCCCGAACCAGTCGTTGAACTGCTCCGCCTCGTTCTCGCTCTTGAGGTCGGCGGCCTTCTCAGCGCTGGTGACCTCGTTGGTCCCCCGGTCGGGGGTTTGGAAGGAGGCCTTGATGGAGACGAAGGAGGGGGCGCCGTCCTCGTCCTTGCCGGAGAGAACGTAGGTCTGGCCGTTCTTCAGCGCGACCTTCAGGCTTTCCTTCGCTTCCACCGGCTCGCTCAGGGCTTTTTTCGCCCTCAGCTCCACCAGGGGCTCCACAAGGCGCATGAGAACGCCGGAATTGGGCTTCGCGCCGTCCGCCAGGGTGAATTCATCCCCTGCTTTGGAAAGGGCGTAATCCGGGCCTTCCAGAGCCTCTATCTCGTCCTTGTTGATCTTCAGCACGGCGGTGTCCCGCCATTCCTCTTTCAAGGGGTTGACCTTGAAGATGGTCTTCACCAGCATGGGCTTCTCCTCGTCGGTCAGCCTGACGTACTGGCCGACGAAAATGTCGTCCGGGGTGAGCATGCCGTTGGTCCTCAATTCGTCCATGCCCCTGGACTTCGTCCGGCCTATGATGAAGGATGAAGCCTTGGAGCCGTCCGGCAGGAAGGTCTCCACCAGGCAGCCGGAGTTGGTGGACACCTCGTCCGGATGGGCCACCTTCAGCTGCTGGTAGCCGGACTTGCGGACGTTTATCTCCTGGCCGGCGCGCAGCTCGTAGATGCCGGCCAGCAGATTGGCCAGAAGCGCGTAGCGGGCCCTGAAGTTGCTTCCGTCCGCCACCACCCAATGGTTGCCGTCCCTTTCCACGGTCACCTCGTCCTTGTCGCTGCGGAGCGTGACCTTGGCGATCTCGTTGACGGGGTAATTCTCATAGACCAGAGCGCCCAGCCGCCGCGTCCCGGCTTCCTTCGCTTTCTTGTACTGCTTGTAGCCGAAGATGCCAGCAAGCCCCAGGAGGGCCGCCAGGATCAGGATCAAAGTCGTCTTTATGTTCATCTTTTCTTCACTCTGTATTGGTGACGGACTGCCAGGAAGATACCCACGAGGCAGACCAGTAGCGGGATCAGGACGATGTTGAAGAGCTTCAGCTGGAAGCCCAGCCTCTCCTTGTCCCTGTTAAGATTTTTTCTGACCAGCTTCAGCTCCCTGGCGATCTTCTGCCGCTGGGACTGGAACTCCTTGATCTTCTTCTCCTGCTCGGGGCTGATGATCATGCGCTGGGATTCGTCCTTCTGCTGCTGTAGCTCGTAGAGCTGGCGCTGCAGCGTTTCGTACTGCTGGGAGAGCGCCTGCTCCTTGGAGAGCCATTCGTTCTGGGCTTTCTTCTCCAGCGCCTGGACCACCGTGAAGGGCCGCTCGTAGCTGTCGCGGGCCCTGATGGCGATCAGGTTCTGGTCGCCGGCAAGCTGGTTGACGGCGTTCAGGATCAGCGTGTAGTTGTTGTTGAGGGGCTGGTAGGCCTGCATGCCCATGAAGCCGATCTGGCGGATGTTGTACTGGTCGCAGAGCATGTCCGCGTCCGCGAAGACCACGATGGTGTTGTCGCTCTGGGAATAGGAGAGCAGGTTGGTGCGCCCGGCGAAGGCGCTCTCAAACTGCCCGCTGACCTTGGCCGCCAGAGGATAATTCTTGACGTCGGAGTTGAATTTCATCCTCAGCTCGCCGGCGTCCTGGAACACTTCCATCAGCCCGATAAGGGAGGCGTTCAGGGAAGTGGAGACCAGCGGCGTGACGACGGTCTTGGCGTCGGCCTTGGGAATGATGGCGCCGCACAAAGGCAGGAGCAGGCGGTCCAGCTGGGCGGTCATGATCTCGTTGCCGTTGAAGCAGCTTCCCATGGGGCTGAGCCACAGAGGGTTCTTCTCCTGCCCGCCGCTGCCGTTGCTAAGCACGGTGGGGTTGTCCAGGTCGGCCACCACCTTCTGCTCCGCTATGGTGAAGCCCCATTTCTCGAAGAGAACGTTGGCGTCGGAGCCGCCGAAGGGCATCATGGGGTTGTGCTCGTCCCGGTCGGCCGTGCACAGGGGGTCCACGAAGAAAATGGCCTTCTTGCCCTTCATGACGAACTGGTCGATGGCGATCATGGCGTCGTCCGGCCAGTCCTTGGGATGCACCACCATGAGAAGGTCCACGTCCTCGTCGATGGTCCCGCTCTCGGGCTTGATGTTCTTGACGACGTAGTTCCTCTTCAGCTCGTTTATTATGATCCAGGGCTGCAGGACTCCCTTGGAGCCGAGGCCGTACATGTCCTGCTTGTCCGTTCCGGTTATGGGCAGCGAGCTCATGACGCCGATGGTCTTTTTCTGAGGATGCAGGACCTGGTAGATCAACTGGGAGACGTCGTATTCCAGATAGCGCTCGCGGCTGATGTCCACCACCGGCAGGGCGGCGTTCTGGTCAAGGGCTTCCGCCACGATGCCGAAATAGAAGAAGCCGTCCGAATCGGGATTGGGGCTGAGGGAGACGCGGCGCAGGCCGTACTTCAGCGCCCATTCCTCCTCGTCGGAGTCCAGCTTCGGGTCAAGCACCTCCAGCTTCACGCTGCCCTTGGAATTGTTCTCGTATTCCTTCAGGAGATCCTTCACGCGGCCGGCGAAGGCCTTGATCTGGGAAGGCTGGCCCGGCAGGCTGGCGGAATAGAAAAGCTTCAGGGTCACGTCCCGGTCCAGGTTGGAAAGCATCTTCTTCGTGCCTTCCGTCAGGCTGTAGGTCTTGGCCTCGGTGATGTCGAAGCGCAGGTAAGCGGAGGCGGCGATGAAATTGACGATTATGATGACCGCCAGCAGCGCCAGCAGACCAATGAGCGATGTCAGGAATTTCTGAGAGTTCAAGTTCATATTTATCTCTCCTTATCCTTAGGAAGCTTTGCGGGAGGTCAGGACCACCGAGCTCGCGGCGAGCATGAAGGTGATGACCGAAGCGTAATAGACAAGATCCCTGGTGTCGATGACGCCGCGCTGCACGGAATCAAAGCGGTACATGAAGCTCAGGGAGGCGATAAAATTGGCGACGCTCAGGGGAACGCTGGAGGAAAGGGCTTCCGTTACCGGAGGCCAGCCGGCCACCACGAAGAAGAGGCAGATGACCAGGCAGATGATGAAGGCCACCACCTGGTTCCTGGTCAGCGAGGAAGCGAAGCTGCCCACCGCCAGATAGCAGCCCGCCAGCAGGAAGCTGCCGATGTAGCCCGCGACGATCTGGCCTATGTCGGGGTCGCCGAGATAGCAGACCGTGATGACGATGGGGAAAGTCAGGCTCAGGGCGATGCCGATGAAGAGCCAGCCGGC
>DBWD01000081.1:0-6446 GCA_002308555.1 bacterium UBP3_UBA1247 | reverse complement strand
GCGCTCCTCCGCCCACATCCTCATGGCCACGGCGGGAATGAGGAAGAGGTAGAGCCAGGGATGCCAGACGAAGAAAGTTCTCAGGCTGGCGTCGTTGCCGTTGTAAAAGTCGCCGAACTGGAAAGTGAAGAAACCGCAGAGAATAAGGAATATTACGATGAAAACATAGGCCACCGGTGAGCCGAAGTAGCCGTTCATCTCTCTTTTTATGATACTGATCACCGCTTTCATTTTTACTGCCTCGTGATGTTACGGAAGACTTCGTCCAGGCGTCCTTCTTCCACATGGAACTGGGTGCTGCGCCAGCCCCTTCTCCTGACTTCCTCGGCCACCGCCGGGGCGATGATGTTGCCGCCCGCGGGCAGCGCCCTCAATACCAGCGTGGACTCGTTTTTCTTCAGGATCTCGACCTTCGCCACGTTGGCCAGGGCGGCGAGGGCGCTCACGGCCTCGTCCTCGGGAACGTTGTCCAATGAGAGGGTGACGGCCTCGTACAGGGAGGAGCGGCGCTTCAGCTCCTCCGGGGAACCGTTGGCCACGATCTTGCCGTTGGCGATTATGACGGCCCTGGTGCAGACCGCGTCCACTTCCTCCAGGATGTGGGTGGAAAGGATTATGCATTTGTTCTCCGCCATGGCGGAGATCATGCGGCGCACTTCGAATTTCTGGTTGGGGTCAAGCCCGTCCGTGGGCTCGTCCAGGATGAGTATGGGCGGGTCGGGCAGGATGGCCTGGGCGAAGCAGACGCGCTGCTTGTAGCCTTTGGAAAGCGTGTCCACGGTCTGGGGCAGCACTTTCTCCAGGCTGCAGATCTCCACGGCCCGGCCGACCTTCTTCCTGAGCTCCTCGCCGGAGAAGCCGCGGATCTCGGCGATGAACCTCAAATATCCCTCCACGGTCATGTCGGGATACACCGGGGCGTTTTCCGGCAGGTAGCCGATCTGCCGCTTGGCTTCCAAGGGCTGCTTCTGAATGTCGAAACCGTTGACCACGGCGGTTCCGGAGGTGGGCGGGAAAAATCCCGTGATCATGCGCATGGTCGTGCTCTTGCCGGCGCCGTTGGGCCCTAGGAAGCCCAGGACTTCGCCCTTCGCGACGTCGAAGGTCACGTCGTCCACGGCGCGGAAATTGCCGAATAGTTTGATCAAATGTTGAACCTGGATCATATTGTGTTTTTATTTTTGATTAGGCTTGTCAAAACGACTCTTGTCATTTTGACAAAAATTAATTCACGCGTAAGTACTATATGCAAAAATCATGCCGCTAGCTTCCCGCCCGCAGCTTCGCCTCTCCCCTTTTGGAAAACTCCAGCCAGCGGGCCCCGGGAGGAATGACCTCCGGGAAAAGATCCGCCCATTCCACCACGCAGATCCCGTCGCCACGGCAATACTCCTCCCAGCCGATGTTCCAGATCTCCTCGGCGCTTTTCAGGCGGTAAAAGTCGAAATGATAAACGAAGGGTTTCCTGAAACGGTATTCCTGGATCAGGGTGTAGGTGGGGCTGCCCAGGAAAAGCGTCTCCTCACCCTGCAGCGCGCGGATGAGCCCTTTCACGAAAGTGGTCTTGCCCGCCCCCAGCTCGCCTTTCAGGCAGAGAACGTCCCCGGGCTCCAGGTAAGGCGCCAGCCTTTCCCCGGCGGCCACGGCGGCTTTCGCGCTGGCGGCTTTCATCTCAAACTCCGAAATGCGCATAGCCCCTCCAGGCCGGTTTTTTCCCGTCCAAAAGAAGATCCGCTCCGCCGCGGGGGATCATGGCGCCCACCAGGCTCAGCTCCAAGCCGAATTTCTTTTGGAAGAGAGTTCGCTTGCGCTCGCTGAAATTTTCCGCCGGCACCGTCAGCAGCAGCTCGAAATCCTCGCCGCCGGTCAGCGCCTCCCTGAGGCCGCAGCCCTCCGCCCTGGGGACGAGGCCGCCCCTGAGGTCCATTGTGAGGGAGGAGGCCCGGGCGAGCTTTCCGCCGTCCTCCAAAAGACCGTCGGAAAGATCCATCATGGCGCTGGGCCGGAAATTTTTCGCGAGCCAGCGGGCCTCCGCCAGCCTGGGCTCGAAGGAAAGATGGCGCCCGCTCTTCAGCGTTCCGCCCAGCCTTCCCGTCACGAAGACCATGTCGTTTTCCCGCGCGCCGGATCTGAGCAGGGCCCGGCCGCGCCTGACTTTGCCCAGCAGGGTGAGAGTCAGCGTCAGGGTCTTCGAGGCCACGCAGTCCCCGCCGACAATGGCGAGGCCGAATTTTTCCGCCTCCTTTCCCAGGGCGGCGAAAAAAGCCCTGGCGTATTTGTCCGGTATTCCCCTGGGCGCGGCGAAGGAAAGGACGGCGAGCCAGGGCTCCCCGCCCATGGCCGCCACGTCGCTAAGATTGACCGCCAGCAGTTTGCGGGCGACTTTTTCCGAAGGTGTGCCCTTGAGGAAATGCGTCCCCTCGCAAAGGGTGTCGCAGGTAATGACAAGGTCGTTCCGGCCGTCGAATCTCACCACGGCGCAGTCGTCCCCTATCCCCCGCGAAATCTCGCCCGCGCGCAAGCCGGGAGAAAAATATTTCCCGGCCAGGCCAATAAGTTCCTCTTCTCTCATAGCCCTTCTGTTTCCGGCATGACGAGGACTTTGGAAGGAGCCTGAACGCGCTTCACGTAATTGCTCGCGCTCTCGAAGCCAAGATTTTCCGCCGCCCGGATGATGTCCGGCCAGTCGTTGGTGGAATAGAGCGTCCTGCGGTAAGCCCGCTTCATGAAATCCGGGGAGCGCCGGGCGTAGAGCGCCGCCGCCTGGGAAGCGGAGGCTTTCAGTTTCGCGAAGCCTTCCGGATCTCCCAGTTCGGCCTGGGTCTCCTCGAAGACCTTGGCGGCCTCCTCCAGCGCCTCTTCCGCCAGCTTGGGCTTGATCCTGAACCAGGCGTACCAGTAGCCGGCGCCGTAGCCGGGGTAGAAGGCGAAGCCGTTTCTGCCCACCGCGTTCTCCCCGTATTTTTCCTTCAGTTTGAAAAGGCAGCGCCGGAAAGTTTTCTCCATGCTCCAGGAGAAAAGGCAGGGCAAAGCCTCGTCCTCCTCCCCGCCGGGCAGCGCGCTTCCCAGGACGGCCATGGCCTCCTGCTCCGGCGCGGTGAAACGTTTTTCCCGCTCCGGGCGCAGTTCCCCGAAGGACGGGACTTCCGCCTTGATCCTGGGCTTGGAGTCGGCCCGCTCGTTCTGGGCCAGCGCCCTTTCCTTTCCGAAAAACTCCTTGCACTCCCGCAGGACCGTCAGGGCCGCTTCCTTTTCGTTCACGGGGCCGCTGATAACGATCGCGGTGTTGTCGGGAGTAATGTATTCCTTGTAAAACTCGGCCGCGTCCTTGGCTTTGATCCTCTCGATAACGAAGGGGTTGCCGTAGCGGTCCAGGGCGTAGGGATGCTCCTTGAAGAGCGTCTGGCGGATGAGCATTTCCGCGCTCTCCGCGTAATTGGTGTTCTGGGCCGCCAGCCTGGCCAGCGTTCCGCGGACCGCCTCCGCCACGTTCTCCTCAGTCAGTTTCGGCTTGGTCCAGGCCTGGCAGAGGCAGGGCAGGACCCTGGCGAAATGGCGGGCGGGCACGGTGGCCTCGAAGCCGATGACCTGGGGCTCGTCCAAAGGTCTTATCACGGCCCCGCATTCCCTCAGGGTCTTCTGGAAGCCCGGTCGGTCGTAGCTTCCGGAAGCCAAAAATTCCGCCAGCACCGCGAAGACGCCGTTGTTGAAAGTCTCCTCGTACCAGTTGCCGCCCAGGGCTATGAAAGCGCAGCGGACCATGGTCTCGTCCTCGCGTTTCTGAACGATCAGCTCAGCCTTGCCCGGCAGCACGGTCCTGTCGTGCTGGTAGCCGATGTTCTCCAAGATCTCCCTTTCCAGGCGCAGGAATTCCGCGGCCCTGGGTTCCAGTTTCTCCACCGGGTCGCTCCAGACCATGACAAGGTCGCCGGAGCGCAGGTTGGAGGCGCAGTAGGCGCGCAGTTTTTCCGCCGTGAGGTCGTTCAGTTTCTTAGCCCGCTCCTGCAGCCCGAAGGGGCCGCTTTTCCGGAGGGCGGAAAGGGACAGTCCCCTGGCGACGCCCCGGGAGGTCCCGCATTCCAAGCTCAGCTCGCTCAGGAGCCGGTCCGCCTCGGCCCGCACTTCCTCGTTGGAGTATTTTTTCCCGGCGGCTTCCTTAAGCCAGCGGCTCATGATGATCCTGGCCTTGGGGCAGTCCACGGGGAAGACCTGGCAGAGCAGCCTGAGCGAGATCCCGTTCAGCTCCTCTTCCTGGCGGAATTCCACGGGGATGCGCTGGCGGAATTCCTCGGCCAGCCTTTTCTCCAGCTCGGGCAGCTGTTTTTTAAGAAGCCTGGCGAAAGTCAGGGCCGGCGCGGAGCCCTGCTCCCCGCCCGCTCTCAGGACGTAGCCGGCGCAGATCAGGCTGTCCTGGCCTTCCGAGGTCCTGATGGCGATGTTGGCGCCTTTCTCCTCGTTGACCGCGACGCGGTCGTCCTTCAGGAAAACGCCCTCCGGCAGTTTGGCCAAACATTCCTTCACGCAGTCGTCCATGCCGAAGCCGTAAAGGCTGCCGGCAAGGGAAAGGGAAACGTTGCCGGAGACGAAAACGCGCTTCTGGTAAGCGAGGAATTCCGGCAGGATCAGCTTGGCGATCTGGGCGGAATAGCCCTGCAGCGGCACGGCTTCCAGCATGGTGTCGAAGGCCGTCCTGCGCCAGAGATCCTGAAGGGCCGACTTCTCGTCCTTTTCCTTTTCCGCCGCGAAAGCGGAAAGTTTCTCCCTGAGATCCGAAAACTCCTCTTCGCTGAGAGCCGGCTCGGAAAGTATCCCGAAGACGGACTGCAGCGCCAGCTTGAGCTTGTCCCGCAGGCCGGCGAGGGAGATCTCCAGGGAGTCGCGGGTGTACGACACCCGGCAGTCCACGTCCTGCCAGGGGCAGTCCCCGGCGAAGCGGGCGCGGTCGATGGCTTTCCTGAGCCAGGCGGCCGTCAAGGCCGCCTCGCCGCTTCCCATAAGGTTCTCCTCCGCGCTCAGGCCGCCGTGGAAGCAGATCAGGGCGGCGGCCTCGGGGTCTCCGGGAATGTCCGCGGAATAGATGACCGCGCCCAGGTTGCTGACGTAGCTGGTCAGGGTGTAGGAAGGGAGAAGCTCCTCCGCGGCGAAGGCCGCGAAGGAGATCAGGCAAAACGCAAGAAAGGATCTCAGGGATCTCATGTTCACTTGAGGGCGTCGAGGATCTTCTGGGCGTCTTCGGGGCTCAAAGTTCCCGCGGGCGGGAAATGATAGCCGTCCCCCGCCTTCCGGGGAATAATGTGCCAGTGGCAGTGCATGACGCTCTGCCCCGCCGCCTCGCCGTTGTTGATGAGAATGTTCACGCCGTCGCACTTCAGGTTCGCCTTCATCTTCGCGGCGATCTTCTGAACGAGATCAAGGACGGGATAGAGGTCCTTGGGATCGGCCTCGAAAATGTTNNGAGGGGGCCTATGTCCAGAAAAGCATAGGCCTCCTCGGTCTCCGCGACTTTGTAGGAGGGTATCTCCCCTTTTATGATCTTGCAGAAAATGCAATTTTCCATTTTAGTCCTCGAGTTTCAGTTCGCTGAAGAAGCCCAGGTCGATCATGGCGCCGCCGTTGGCGTTCTTGCAGGAGACGGCGATGACGTTCTCGCCTTTCCGGAAGAATTTCTTCACGTCTTCCTTCTTCAGCAGCACGCTGTTGTAGCCCTGGTTGTAGCCTTCCTGCCTGAAGATCTCGATGCCGTTGACGTAAACCACCGGGTCCTCATCGTAGAAGATGTCCATCTCGATGTTCTCGTCCGGGACTTCCTTCAGGGTGAAGACGCGCCTCAGATAGATCTCGTTGGTGTCCCATTCCGTCTTGGGCTTGGCGCCCAGGTCTCTCACGATGACCTTGTTGCCAAAGCCGCCTTCGCCTTCCTTCCAGTCCGCGTCGTCGAAAGCCGGCAGCTGCCACTCGCCCTCGGGCTTCGCGAAGGTGTATTTCCAAAGGACCTTCTGGTCAACGCCCTTGGGCATGAAGACCTTTCTGGCCATGGGCTTGGTAGAAAGGGCGATCTTCTCAACGCGCTTGTGCATCGCCCTCATCTTGTCGGTGGGATACTTCACGACTTTCCTGTCGTAGGTGACAAGGCCGTTGGCTTCCGTTTCCACGTCGGTGGTCTGGGTGTAGACGCTGCCGGCGAAGCTCTCGTGGGCCGTGCGGGCCAGGTTGTCCATGATCTCGGCGTATCTCTTGAGGGAGTCCTCGATGGTGCTGTCGGAGCGGTAGCCCCACTTCTTCTCGGGATTCCAGAGGTGGCCTTCCACGAAATAGCCCAGGCCGCCGAATTCGCCCACGATGGTCAGCCTGTCGTCGTTGGCGGGGGTGGGCAGCGGGGAGGGATACTGGTGATGGTCTTTCATGTCGCCGCAGTTGTGGTCCGTCCAGCCGGAGGTCTCGCTGAT
>DBWD01000123.1 GCA_002308555.1 bacterium UBP3_UBA1247 | reverse complement strand
CATATTCGACCGCCGGAGCGCAAGCTTCGGCGGTTTTCTTTTCTTTCCAAAATCGGAACGCGCCGCGTTCCTTATTCGCGACACGCCTTGCCTCGAACGCGCAAAGCACGCATTACAAGCGACTTAACTGTGTCCTGAATTTATAACGCACATAATATAAGCAAGTTAACCGGCTACGATTGTCCTTTGCCGAGCTTATGCGCTTGTTTGGGTATAAACTTATAAATCCCTTATTTAAAGCATATTAACTGCTATTTTGATGTCGCGGCTAACGCCTCGATCTTGAGGTCAGCGGTAATTTTGATGGCGCAAAGCGCTTGCTATAAGCCATTTAACTGTGTCCCGAATTTGCAACACATTTGCCGCAAATCATTTACCTGTGTCTCAAACAATCTTAACATTCAAGACACACCATCTAGCTAATTTGGACAATAGCAAAAATAATAGTTTTTGCTTTTTTCAGCGGGTGCAGATCTCTTCCACGGCGTGGACGAAGTGCTCGCGGCCCTCGCTGATCTTCAGGGCCACTTTCAGGTAATAGACCGGCGGTGGATCCTGTTCCAGGCCGGCCCGCTTGGAGAAGCGCACGGCGTCCTTTTCCGTGACGAGGATGGCTTTGACCTCGAACTGCTTCGCGGTCTCGTAGATCTCCTCGATCTCGAAGCGGCGGAAGCGGTGGTGGTCCGGGAAGAAGCGTTTGCAGACGACCTTCGCGCCCTGGGTTTCCAATATTTTGACGAAGCCTTCCGGCTGGGCGATGCCGGTCACCACCATGATGGGCAGATCCTGCAGGAGCGTAAGCGGAAAGCGGCTTTCCGTGTGCACGCTTATCAGTTCCGAAGGCTCGTAATAGCTGACCAGGATGTCCGCCCGCTTGTTGTATTTTCTGATCTCCTCTTTCAGCTCTTCCTTCTTCTCTTCCGTCAGGTCCCGGGCCTTGGTTATGAGGATGTGGTCCGCGCGGTGGAGTCCCTCGATGGGTTCCCTCAGAAGGCCTGCGGGCAGGATCCTGCCGTAGCCGAAGGGACAGTTGGCGTCAATAAGGACCACGTCCTTCTGGCGGCGCAGCCTCAGGTGCTGCATGCCGTCGTCCAGGATGATCGTGTCCACGCCGAATTCCCGCATGGCGTAGCGGGCGCCCCTGACTCTGTCGGGGTCGGTTATGACCACGACGTTCTTGAGATCCTTGGCCAGCATGTAGGGCTCGTCGCCGGCGATCCTGGGGCTGAGGAGCAGTTCCTTGCCGTCGCAGACGACCTTGGTCTTGTTGCTGAATTCCTTGTGTTTTAGCCTAAAGCGCAGGCTGGGGGAATGGGATTTGTAGCCGCGGCTGACGATGGCGACTTTGCGCCCGCCCTTGCTGAGGGCCGTGGCCAGGGCCGCCACCACCGGCGTCTTGCCCGTGCCGCCCACGGTGATGTTGCCCACGCTGATGACGTAGCAGCCGGGCCAGTAGCGTTTCTTGTAGCCCTTTCTGTAAAGCCAGTTGCGGACGCCGATGATCAGGCCGTAAACTTTTCCCAAAAACACCAGGATGGGAAGAACGAGATATTTCCGCCAGCTTTGGTCGCCGCCGGAAATAAGTCTTTTCCACTTCTGCTCTCGGGATAGTTTGGATCTTTTCATTTCTTCAGGGCTTTTTCCGCGAAGGCGACGATCTTTGCGGCCACTTTGGCTTTGCTGACGAGGCCCAGGTGTTCCGCGGGTTCCTTGGGATAGAGGAAGGTGGCGTCCAGGTATTCCGACTGGAAGCCGGCTCTCGGGCTCGAGACGTCGTTGGCCACGATCATGTCCAGGGCCTTGGTGAAAAGTTTTCTTTTGCCGGAGGCCTCCAGGTCGTTGGTCTCCGCGGCGAAGCCGACGACGATCCTTTTCCCTTTCTCGGGCGCCAGGGATTTCAGGATGTCTTTCGTGCGGACTAATTCCAGGATCGATTTCTCGGCGATCTTGTGTTCTTTCTGTTTCAGTTTCCTCGCGGGCTTGAAATCGCTGACCGCCGCGGTCATGACCAGCGCGTCGCAATTCGCGAATTCCTTTTTTATAGCCTGGTACATGTCCTCGGCGGAAACGACGGGAATGAACTTGCAGCCCTTGGGCGGCTTGAGATTGACGGGCCCGCTGACCAGAACGCACTCATAGCCCCGCTTCAGGACTTCTTTGGCCACGGCGAAGCCCATTTTGCCGGAGCTGGGGTTGCTGAGGAAACGGACCGGGTCGAGGTATTCCCTGGTGGGTCCCGCGCTGACTAAAAATTTCAAAGCCATGATCGGATTTATTTGCCTTTGACGATCTTCAAAATGTCTTCCAGAGGGGCGAGTCTGCCCAAGCCCGCTTTCCCGCAGGCCAGTTCGCCTTCCGTGGGATAAACGACTTCGACGCCTCTTCCCCGCAGTTTCTGAATATTCTCTTTGGTGGCCGGCGCTTCCCACATGCCGTCGTTCATGGCNNGCCACGATCTTTCTGCCCCTGTGGGCGAGCATGACGGAGCTGGGTCCGTCGTCGGCAAAACCGTAGACCATCTTCGCTATGAAATCCGCGGAGGCCGGCAGAACCACGGCCGTTTCGCAAAGCTCAGCCAGGGCCACGTGCTCGGGGCGCCAGTCAAGGGGCTGGGCGAACTGGTCGATGTAGACGGGGTTCCTGGAGAGGGTCCTGAAAGTCACTTCGCCCACGAATTTCGTAGCGGCTTCCGTCATCGCCACATGAACGTTGAAGCCTTCCTTTACGAGAAGGCGCGTGAATTCGCAGGCCTTGTAGGCCGCGATGGATCCCGTTACGACTAAGAGAATGTCTTTCATTTGTTGCCTCCGTAAATCAGAGTTTCCAGTTCTTTCGCGGCCCGGTCGGCGTCGTCGTTTATCACGACGTGGTCGAACCAGACGCTTTCCGCCATCTCGCTTCTGGCTTTGGAGAGCCTTCTTTCTATCACTTCCTCGCTGTCGGTGCCGCGGCCTCTCAGCCTCCTTTCAAGCTCTTCGTATGAAGGGGGCATGATGAAGATGAGATGCGCCTCCGGCATCTTCTCGTGCACGGAGCGGGCGCCCTGGACGTCGATGTCCAAAAGAACGTAGTAGCCTTCCTCAAGCTGCCGCTCCACCGCCTCCCTGGGCGTGCCGTAATAGTTGCCGTGCACCGTGGCGTGCTCCAGGAAGCGGTCCTCTTTGAGCCAGGCTTGGAAAGTCTCCACGGAAAGGAAGAAGTAATCCTTTCCTTCCACCTCGCCTACTCTCGGCGGCCGGGTGGTGGCCGAGACGGAGAACCTGAGGTCGTCGTGCCGCGCCATGAGCTTGGCCACGATGGTGGATTTTCCCGCGCCGGAAGGTCCGGTCAGGACGAAGGCTCTGCACTTGGGGTCAGCCATTATTTTTTCGCTTTGGTAGTCTTTTTGGCGGCGGGCTTTTTGGTTTCCTTTTTGGCGGCCGGTTTCCTGCCAGGCTTTTTGGGCGCGGGCTTTTCTTCCTTGGGTTCCGGCTGGGCCTTTTTGGGCGCGGCTTTCTTCGTGGGGACGAGCTCCTCGAAATAGGTTTCCCGGTTGGCCCAGATCTCCTCGATCTTGTACTCCTCGCGCGCCTCTTCCGTGAAGAGGTGGACGATGCAGTCGATGAAGTCCGCGGTGCCCCAGTTGGGGCCGGTAAGGTCGTCGCTGTAGGGATTGATGCCGCGGTCTTTCAGTTCCTTGATGAGGTTCTGTCCCGCGGCCTGCATCTGCCTTTCGTTCCTGACGGAGCCCACGATGAAGAAGTCGGTGATGGGCGAGAAGCCCCGCACGTCGTAGATCTTGATGTCGCTCACCTGCTTTTCTTCCAAGATGTCGCGGAAGACGAAGACGATTTCCGGCAGCGCCGTGTTTTTAGCTGTTTTGGCCATTGTGTTTCCTTTTTTTATGAGCTGTAAAGCTTTTTTTGTTTGATGATCTTCCATACTTTCGCCGGAAGCGTTTTCCGGTCCGGCGTTCCCCGCGCTATGTCGTCCCGCGCGATGGAGGAGGAAAAGTCGAAGCGCTTTCCCTTTATTTCCAAGTCCGGCGCGGCGATCGCGGCGGGCTGGCCTTTCCTCTGGTAGACGGCCAGGCGGGCCAGTTTCCTGATCTCCTCCGGCGCGCGCCAGGAAGAGAAGCCCAGGTAGTTGTCGGAGCCGATGACGAGGAAGAGCCCGCAGGGCTTCAGTCTTTTTTTCAGCTCCCTCAGCGTGTCCACGGTGAAGGAGAGCCCGCCTCGCTCTATCTCGCACTTCTCGACCCGGAACCCGGGCTTGCCCGCCAGGGCCGCCGCGACCATTTCGCAGCGGGCCCCGTTGTCGGCGTAGATTTTGTTCCTTTTGTGCGGGGCCCGGAAGGCCGGCACGAAAAGCAAAAGATCCAGCTCCAGCTGTCGGAAGGCCCGGCGCGCTATAAGGAGGTGGACCTTGTGCACCGGGTCGAAGGAGCCGCCGAAAACGCCGATCCTGAGCGGCGCCCGCAAGGGCGCCAGGAGTTTCGGCAGGTCGGCGGGCCTTTCGGCGTAAAGTTCCGGCCGGTAGGGCTCCACGTCCTTCTTTTCCCGAAAGCCCCATTTGACCGCGGCTACCGGAAGCCCGGCGTTGCGGGCGGTCCGCATGTCGACTTCCGAGTCGCCGATGTAAAGCGCCTCCGAAGGTTTCGCGCCCAGAAGCCTCACCGCTTCCAGAACGCCGTCGGGCTCGGGTTTCCGGGCCCTTCCGGGCTTGTCGCCCAGGGCGACGTCCACCAGCCCGGGGAAAAAGCGCCGGGCCAGCCTTCTGACCGCGGCTTCCGGCTTGTTCGAGACGATGGCAACTTTGAAGCCCCGCTCCCTCAGCTTTTTCAAGGCTTCCGGGATGCCGGGATAGGGCCTGGTCCTGACGGCGATGTGGGCCGCGTAGTAGCGGCGCATGTCCGCGAGGATCCCGGAAAAGTCCGGGTCTTTCTCGCCCTCCCTCAGGGCCCGCGCCACCAGCTTGGCGACGCCGTTGCCCACGAACTTCCGCGTTTCCTCCAGGGTTATGGTCGGTCTTCCGCGCTTGCGCAGGGCGAAGTTGACCGCTTCCTTGAGATCCTCCAGGGTGTCCAGCAGAGTTCCGTCCAAATCGAAGACGGCGCATTTGATGGTTTTGCCCATCAATTCCACCAGAGCTCGCCCTCCATTTTTTCCCTGATCATGTTGCGCTTCAA
>DBWD01000070.1:9723-15880 GCA_002308555.1 bacterium UBP3_UBA1247 | reverse complement strand
GAAGTGGCCAACAAGCCCGCCAACATCCAGGACAAGATCATCGAGGGCAAACTCGAGAAGTTCTATTCCGAGATCTGCCTGGTGGACCAGCCCTTCGTGAAAGACGACAAGATCAAGATCAACGACCTCATCAAGGGCGTCATCGCGAAGCTGGGCGAGAACATGGTCGTCCGCCGCTTCGTCCGTTACCAGGTCGGCGAAGAGCTGTAAAAGAAAAAAAAAGAGCGCCTCAACGGGCGCTCTTTTTTTTAAAACAAGGAGCCTCATGAAATACAAGCGCGTGCTGCTCAAGCTGAGCGGCGAAGTTTTAGGCGGCCAGTCCGGCCAGGGACTCGACCCGGAAGCCCTCTCCCGGGTGGCGAGGGAACTCAAGGAAGCCAAGGCCACCGGCGCCCAGATCGCCGTGGTGGTGGGAGGCGGAAACTTCTTCCGCGGCCTTTCCGAAAAAGGCCACGCCATGAACCGCGTTTCCGCGGACTACATCGGCATGCTGGGGACCGTCATGAACGCCCTGGCCCTGAAAGATTTTCTGGAAGGCCTGGGCGTGGAGGTCCGGGTCATGTCCGCCGTGGAGATGCCCAGGCTGGCGAGCCTGGTCCAGCCCCTCAAGGCCGTTCAGGACCTTGAGAAGGGCCGCATAGTGATCTTCGCCGGCGGCACGGGCCATCCCTTCTTCTCCACCGACACCACCGCGGCCCTCAGGGCCTCGGAGATCCAGGCGGAGGTGGTCATGAAGGGCACCAAGGTGGACGGCGTCTACACCGCCGATCCCATGAAAGACCCGGCGGCCAAAAGGCTCCCGGAGATCTCCTACGAGGAGGTGCTGGCGAAAGACCTCAAGGTCATGGACCTGACCGCCGTCACCATGTGCCGCCAGAACGGCCTGAAAATAATGGTCTTCAACATGCGGGAGGAGGGCAACATCGCCAAAGTCCTGCGCGGCGAGGCCCCCTGTTCCGTGATCGGGTAAGATACCAAACATTCTGTCACCATTAAAGGAAGGAGCATCCCTATGTCCGAACTCAAATTTTACGTTTGCAAGCACTGCGGCAACATCATCGCCTTCGCCAAAAAAAGCGGCGTGCCGGTCATCTGCTGCGGCGAACCCATGCAGGAACTGATCCCCAACACCACGGACGCGTCGGTGGAGAAGCACGTGCCGGTGGTCATCGTGGAAGAGGGCAAGGTCACGGTCAATATCGGCGAGGCCGCCCATCCCATGACGGAAGCCCACTACATCGAGTGGATCGCCGTCCAGACCAAGAACGGCAACCAGAGGAAAGCCCTCTCCCCCAGCGATCCCCCGCAGGCGGAATTCCCGCTGCTGCCGGGCGACGAGGTGATCCAGACTGTGGCCTTCTGCAACCTGCACGGGCTTTGGAAAAACTGAGGAGAAAGCAATGAGCAAATATACAGGTACAAAGACCGAACAGAACCTGCTCGCCGCATTCGCGGGCGANNTGCAACCTGCACGGGCTTTGGAAAAAGTAATTTCCCTGATCACCCGCTTCCGCCCTCAGCTTTGAAAGCGCCCAAGTTCGTCAGACTGATCCTCATCATGGCCTGCTTTTTCGCCGCCGGCCATCTTCTGTTCGCCGCGAACCTTTATTTCGCGCAAAAGGATCCCGCCAAGGTGGCGAAAGTCGAGACCGCCCGCCAGGCCGTTCCCTTCGCCCTGGACCTGGGGCTGCTGGCGCTGCTCTTTTTCGTCAGCCTCATGGCCGCCAACCTCAAGGGCCGCCTGATAGACGAGGCGCTCGGCCCGAGGGTCCGCTCCCGCAAGGTCCAGTTCGCGGTCATCTGCTTTCTGCTGGCCGTGCTTCTGGCGCTTTTCGTCTGGCGCACCTCCGCCGCGCCCCAGATAGGCCCCCTGNNCCCGCCGGCACGTTTTCATGGCGGTGGTCTTCCTTTTGCTTGGCCTTTACAACAAAAGGCATTTCTCCCTCACCGCGGCGGAAGAGGCGCGCTATGGCGAATAGGCTTCTAGCGGTCATCCTGCCGCTTCTGCTTCTCNNCTTCTCTGCGGCTGCGCCTCCGTTCCCGTCATTCCCGAGGGCGGCGCCTTCGACTCCGCCACGGAGAACGAAAAGACCGCCTTCCTCGAGAAAGTGAAGTCCCAGCAGCGGGAAAACAGCGGGAAAATTTTCCGCTACAACGCCGACCTGACCATCCGGACCGAGGAGGAGGGAACCACGAAAATTGCCGCCGCGGCGCTCTGGCGGCCCGGGGAGAACGTCCGCTGGCGCCTGAAATATTTAGGCTACAATTTTTTCTCCGCCCTGGGCGACAGGAAGGACTGGCTCCTCTATCTCGAGGATTCAGGCGTGGTCTACCGCTGCCCCTCCGCCGCCCTGCCCTACGTAAGGGCGCCCAAGATCCCGCCCCTGGCCTGGAAAGTTTTGTCCCATTCTTTGGAGGGCTTCCGACCCACGGAGCAAAATCTGAAAAGCGTGGAGAAATGCCCCAACGGTCTCAAGGTCACCACGGAGGACGGCGCCTTCCTCTATTCCTCCGGCTTCCTGCCCTCCTACGGCGAGTGGCGGGCGGAGAGCGGGGAGACCTGCCAGGCCTATTTCAAAGGACTCCAGGAGATCCAGTCCCCCAACGCCTTCCTGCCCAACACCAACGCCTACAAGGTCATTTTCCTGAAATAGCATGGACGGGGAAAAGGAAGAGCTGCTTCTCCCGCCTCTGGGGGAAATGTTTTTCGAGCCGCTGGAAAAATGGTTCGCGGAGCGCGGGGAAAAGAAATACCGGGCCGGCCAGCTGGCGGAATGGTATTTCAAAAAGCCGGAAGCCCGGAGTTTCCAGGATCTCCTGAATTTTCCCAAAGCCCTGAGGGACGAGCTGGCCGAAAATTTCGCCTTCTGCTCCGTGAAGCCGGAGGAGGCGCTCTCCTCCCGGGACGGCTCCCTTAAGAACACGCTTCTGCTGCGGGACGACAAGCGCACGGAGACCGTCACCATGACCATGGCCGGCCACCATACCGTCTGCCTTTCCACCCAGGTGGGCTGCCCCATAGGCTGCCGCTTCTGCCTGAGCGGGCGCGACGGCCTGAAAAGGAACCTCTCCCTCGGGGAGCTTTGCGACAGCCTGCGCCTGGCCCTGCCCAAGGAAGGGCGGGAAAGCCTCAACCTGGTCGTCATGGGCATGGGCGAGCCCTTCTGCAATTACGCCAACCTGAAAGCCTTCCTGAAACTCTGCCAGGCGAAGCGGGGCTTTGACATCGGCTCCCGCCGGATCACCGTTTCCACCGTGGGCGTGCTGGAGGGGATCAAAAATTTCGCCGCGGATTTCCCCCAGATGAACCTGGCGGTCTCGCTGCACGCCCCCAACGAAAAGCTAAGAAGGCTCATCATTCCCCGCGCCCCTTCCAAGATCGGCGAGCTCATGCCCGCCCTGCGGGATTATTTCGCCAAGACCAAAAGGCTGGTGACCTTCGAGTACGTCATGCTGAAGGACCTCAACGACAGCCCCAGGGAAGCCCGGGAACTGGCGGCCCTTCTGAAAGGCTTCGACTGCAAGGTCAACCTCATTCCTTTCAACGAAGTCCCCGGAGGGGAGTTCGGAAGAAGCCCGGCCCAAAGGATCAAACAGTTCGAAAGTCTCCTGAAAGAGGCGGGGCTGCACGTCACGGTGAGGCTCAGCAAAGGCGGCGAGGTCGGCGGGGCCTGCGGCCAGCTGGCCGACCGGCGCTCAAAAAAAGAAGGGAAAGAGAAAAAATAAATTCCTCTTTCCCTTTTTTCTTCGCGAAGATTTTTTCTATTTATTTTTCGGGATTCTTCTCAGCCCACCATTTTTTCCATTCTTCCGCGGTGGAGAAATCCTCGTCGGTGTAGAAGCCCAGGTTGAAGATGGCGTTTTCCTTGACGTCGTCGTACTGGCTGTCCAGGCAGTCTATCAGCACCTGGAGCTTCCGCCTGTTCTCCACGTAGTCGGCGATGGTGGTCATGGCGGAGTCCCTGACGTCCTCGTTCTCGTCGTTCAGGAGCGGGATCATGTCGTCCAGCATGAAGGCCACGCCGGCGTAGTCCTCCAGCGCCATCAGGGCCTGCTCGCGCAGGTAGGGGTCCTCGCTCTTCAGCATTTTGCGGAAGGCCGCGCGCACGCCCGGGCCCCGGGTGGTGGTCTTCGCCAGGAAGGTGGCGTATTGCGCCAGGACGACGTTGTTGGTCTCGCTTTCGCACTTTTTCAAAAGCGCGTCCACGTCGGTCTTGGAGGAGGACCTGACGATGGTCTCTATCTGCTGGGGATCGACAGGGGCCAGGGGTTCGGAGGTGGTTGCCGCCTTGGCTTCCGGCGTTCCGGCCGCCTTCTCCTCAGGGGCTTTTTTCTCGCAGCCGCAAAGGGCGAGGCCCAGCGCCAGCGCGATCACGAAAAACTTTTGCGAAAAGGGCATAGATTTTCCTCGAAAAGATTAATTGACAGGAAAGATTTTAGCATAAAAAGCGCGGGGAAAAAAAGACGCGGAAATCGCGCCGGGGCCCCGCCGGCGGGGCGGCCGCCTAAGTGTTTGTTTTTGCTTGTCTTTATGGTATAATCTATTTTATTCTGAGAATTATAACTAGAGGTATTTTTTTAGGAGAAACACTTTCATGTCCACATTCTACGAATGCGAGTGCAAGTGCGCTGTCTGCGGCGCGACGAATACGTATCACGTCATCGGCAGCACCAGCAGTTTCGGCGCGCCGGATCTGGATCTGCGTCCGCCGATGATGCAGAGAAGCACCATTGTGGCCTGGGTCCAGGCCTGCCCCGAATGCGGCTACGTCGCCAACGAAGTCTCCGATCCGACCAAAGTGACGAAAGAATGGCTGCGGTCGAAGCAATACCTCACTTGCGACGGGATCCGTTTCTCCTCCGACCTGGCTGTGAATTTCTACCGGCGGCATTTGATCTGCTTGGAAGAGGGAGATCCGGAAAAGGCTTTCTACGCCGTCCTTCACGCGGCTTGGATCTGCGACGACGCGGACGACGCGGCAAACGCCAAACGAATGCGAAAGCTGGCGGTCCCCATGGCGGGGAAGCTTATAGAGGACGGCGGCAAAAACAAAGACAATCTTCTGCTGATCAAGGCGGACTTGATGCGAAGGGCCGGAATGTTCGACGAACTGATCGAGCAGTACTCCTCCGTCAGCTTCAAGGAAGAATTATTGAACAAAATACTGAAATTTCAAATCGCAAAAGCCAAAAACAAAGACACTGCCTGCTACACCGTCCAGAGCGTGGTAGGCCGGTGAATTGTTCAAGGCGAGCCAAATAAGGAGAATGTTCCCATGGCAAATTACACCAATTTGCTCCGCATGACAGACCTGACCCCGGAGATCCTCCAGAAGATCCTGAAGGTTTCCGCGGCTTTGAAAAAAGAACCGGAAAACACGCTGCTGAAAGGCGAGACCCTGGCTTTGATCTTCGAGAAGCCCAGCCTCCGCACCCGCGTCAGCTTCCAGCTGGCGGCCGAGGAAATGGGCGGCCGCGCCCTGGTGCTGCGCCCCGACGAGATCAAGATGGGCGTCAGGGAGGCGGTCAAGGACATCGCCCGCTATCTCTCCCGCAACGTCACCATAGCCGCCATGCGCGTCTTTTCCCACGGCACGCTTGACGAGTTCGCCAAATACGCCTCCATCCCGGTGGTGAACGCCCTCTGCGACGAGGAGCATCCCTGCCAGGCCTTCGCAGACCTTCTGACCATCGAGGAATGCTTCGGCAAAATAAAGGGCGTCAACATAACCTATCTGGGCGACGGCAACAACGTCTGCTGCAGCCTGATGTTCGGCGCCGCCATGATGGGCGCCAACATGACCGTGGGCTGCCCCAAGGGCTACGAGCCCCCCGCGGACATCGTGGAGAAAGTCCTCGCCTACGCCAAGGAAAGCGGCTCCGTCATCAGGATCCTCAACGATCCCAAGGAAGCCGCCGCGGGCGCCGACGTCCTCTACACGGACGTCTGGGTCAGCATGGGCCAGGAGGACGAGAAGGCTTCCAAGATGAAAGCCTTCGAGGGCTTCTGCCTGGATGACGACTGCCTGGCCAGGGCCGCCAAGGGCGCCATCGTGCTGCACTGCCTGCCCGCCCACCGCGGCGAGGAGATCACCGATTCCGTCATCGAGAGCGAGGGCTCCCGCGTCTTCCAGGAGGCGGAGAACCGCCGCCACGT
>DBWD01000070.1:0-9678 GCA_002308555.1 bacterium UBP3_UBA1247 | reverse complement strand
TTTTATGGCGTTCTGGAATTTCTGGCATAAGCAGGAGCTTAAGTTGGATTTCCCCCGCGTGGACATCCACACCCACGTCCTGCCCGGCATAGACGACGGCTCCAAGGACGAGGGCATGACCCTCGAGATGATGGAGGCGGCCCTGAAGGCCCAGGTGGTCCACATCAACGCCACCGCGCACCACCGCAACACCCTCATGCCGGAGCCTTCGGAAATAGAAGCCGCCTTCCGGAAGACCGCCGCCCTCAGGGACAAGAACGCCCTGCCCCTTTCCCTCTCCTGCTCCATGGAGACGGAGTTCTTCCCGGGGGCGGAGGAATTTTTCTCCGCCTGCCGCGTTTCCCTCACCGGGAAAGCCGGAAAATACGCCCTCATAGAATTCACCTCCGACGTGAACCAGCAGGCCGCGGTGGCCGCGGTCTTCCAGCTTTCCCTTTCCGGCTTCCGCCCCGTGGTGGTCCATCCGGAGCGCTTCTACTTCGTGCAGCGCCATCCCGAGGCCGCCGGGGAAATGCAGAGCCGGGGCGCCCTGATCATGCCCAACGCCACCAGCTTCGTCGGCCATTACGGCCAGACGGCCAAGGAGACCGCCGAGAAGATCCTGGAGACGGGAGTGGCGGACGCCCTCTCCTCGGACGCCCACCGTCCGGAATATTACGAGCAATACGACGCCGGCTGCCGCTGCGTGGCCGAAAAGGTCGGGGAAAGCAAGCTTATCGAGCTGACCTGGAAAACACCCTGCCGGATACTCGGCTACGAGCCGGCCTCGGAAAGGGACGACTTCGACCCTTTCATTTGATATATGCAAACAAAAATCTTTTAACCTAACTGCCAATAAAGTATGAACGAACAGCAAAACTGGGAAGCCAAGACTGAGGAACGAGACATTCGCTATTACTTCGAAGTCTTAACCAAATACGCTCCTCTGATCTTCATCATCACCGTCATCACCACCGGCTTGGCCATAGCGATAACGCTGAACATGCACAAGGTGTATCAGGGAAAGGTTCTTCTCTGCATCGAGCCCCAGGACAACGCCATCATCGACAATATCAGGGTCAGCGACCAGCGCGCCTACGCCCTGCGCCAGACGCAGATCCAGATGTTCTACAGCAGGAACCTCATCAAGATGACCCTGGACGCCCTGAAGACCAACACTCTCATGCAGTTCTCCATCCCCAACCGCAAAGCCACGGACGCCCAGCTCATCACGGCCTTCTCCAAGAAGATCTCCCTGAAGTCCGAAATGCGCACGGACCTGGTCTGGCTCTTCGTCGAGGACGAGGACAAAAGGCGCGCCAGCACTTACTGCAATACCCTGGCCGACACTTACATCCGCTTCACGGTCCAGCGGCGCATGGCGGTCATGCAGCATTACTTCAAGCAGATGAACGAGAACGCCAACGCCAAGAAGGCCGAGCTCATCGCCGAGGAGCAGGCCCTGCTGGAATACAAGAGCACCAACAACTACCAGAACGTGCCCGGCCACATCGAGCTCCTCAACAACGAGATCGCGGAGCTGCAGCACAAGCTGCAGAGCAACCTGGCCCTGCTGGGCGACACCTCCCTGGAGGAGACGCAGAAGTTCACCATCAGCGACGAGAACGCCAAGATCAACCGGGATATCCTCGCGAAGCGCTCGGCCATCATCGCCTTGGACGACATCGTCAAGAACGTCAAGGTCCGCGAGATGCAGGTGGAATCCACCCGCAGCCAGTACCGCGACCTGCTGGCCCTGGTCTCGAAATTCGCCCTGGGCAGCAATATGGAAAACTACAACGTGCGCATCGTGGACTATTCCGAGGTGCCCACCTCCCCCATCAAGCCCAACGCCATCAACAACCTCATCATGGGCTTCGTCATCGGCCTGGTGCTGGGCCTCGGCCTGACCTTCTTCCTGGAATACTGGGACGACACCCTGAAGACTCCGGACGACGTGGAGCGCTTCCTGCACATGCCGGTCCTGGGCACCGTCCCCAAGATGACAAAATCCGACAACGTCCAGGAGCTGGAGCGCATCGTGGAATTCTTCCCCAAGAGCATCATCACCGAGAGCTACCAGTCCATCAGGACGAACATTCTCTTCTCCTCGCCCAAGCCTGTGCAGGTCATGGTCATCACCAGCTCGGCCATGAGCGAAGGCAAGACCACCACCGCGACCAACGTGGCCGAGGTCATGGCCGCGGCCGGCGACAAGGTCCTCCTTATTGACGCCGACATGCGCCGTCCCCGCATCCACAAGATCTTCGGCGAGGACAACGACGGCGGCCTTTCCGCCTACCTCATCGGCATGAAGAACATCGAGGACCTGGTCAGGACCACCACCATGCCCAACCTCAACATCATCAACTCCGGCCACACGCCCCCGGTGCCCGTGGAGCTTCTGAACTCCCCGCGCCTGGAAGAGCTGATCAAGTGGGCCAGGGGCAAATACACCCGCGTCATCATCGACGCCCCGCCTTACATGGTGGTGACGGACAGCGCCATCATCGCGCAGTACACCGACGCCGCGCTGCTTGTGGCCAACGGCGACAGGACCCCCAGGGAACAGGTCAAGAACTGCATACTGCAGCTTAAGAAGATCAACGTCAACGTCCTGGGCATCATTCTGAACAACGTGGACATCAGCAGGGGCGGCTACTACCGCTACGGCTACACCTACTCCTACTACCGCTCCTACCGCGCTTACAGGAGCTCCTACAGGAGCGCCTACCGCAGCGCCTACAAGAGCAGCGACAGCAGCGGCGGCGGCAAGCCCTCCAAGGAGCCCAAGACCGCCTCCGCCAATCCGGCCGACAACCGCCGCAAGGCCCTGGAGGCCTACGAGAAGCAGCTGAAGGCGAAAGAGCAGGCCAAGGCCGATAAAGACAAAGATAAGAAGGACGAGGAAGCCAAAGGCTAAGGAGGCCCCATGTCTGACAAGAGTCGCGCAATCTGCCTGAGTTCCATCCTGGCGATCCTGATCGCCTCCCTGCCCTGCGCCTATTTCCTGCTCCTGCAGGAATACGTGCGGATAGCGGTCCTGGGCCTGGTGGTGTTCGCCCTGTTTCTAATTTACCGCTCGGAGTTTGCCAAGGCTTTCTGGCGGCGCGCGCTCCTGGGGCTGTGCGTGGTCTACGTGATCTACGCCTGCGATCCTTTGACCGCCGGCAGCTTCGACCCCCAGAAGGAGACCGCGGTCTTCTATTACGTGTACGCGATCCTGGTCATCATGGCCCTCGGGGTGGACTTCATCCTGGTGGCCATGCGGGTCCTTTTGAAACGCCAGTACGCCAAAAATTTCTTCAAGTCCATTTCCCTGACGGAATGGGTCATCTACCTGATCGTCCTGAACGTCATGCTGTTCCTCTCCATCACGGAGATCACCGGCATGATCCGCGGCGGCAGCAACATCATCTATTCCGTGCTGACCTGCTTCAAGCCGGTCGGGGCGATCTTCCTCTTTTTCCTCATCACCAGGTTTTGCGATCCCAAAAACACTCACGGCCGCGAGGCCGGGGAGGAGGGCAAGTCCGGCGGCTCCCGCTCCAAGCCGAGCTATGACCTGCTGGTCATTTTCTTCATCGGCTTTTCCTTCTACACCGCCGTTTTCGGCGGCGCCCGGGTGGCCGTGGCCGTCAGCAACACCCGCTTCATGAACAGGGACGCCAACCGTCTGAAAGCCAGGAACCAGGACGCCTACAACGCCCTGATGCGCGCCTTTTCCCTTTGCGACCAGGAAGCGGCCAGGGTCTATCAGCTGGGCTACCTGGCGGGCCAGAGGAAATGGAAGGAGATGTCCGATCTCGCGGAGACCAATCTCAACACCGGCCGCCAGCTGGAAAAGGAAGCCCTCATAAGCGCCCTCATCGGGCAGACCCAGGACCTTATGGCGGCCTATTACACGGACTCCCTTGATCCCTCCTACCGCTTCATGACCCCCGCCGTCACCCAGAATATCCAAAGGGTGATCAAGGACGCCCAGAAAAACAGCTACCTGCTCTACTTCCTGTCGCGGCTGCAGGCTATGTCCGGCAACCAGGTCATCGCCCGCAATTACCTCAACACTTTCTCTTTCAATTACCCCGACAATCCCAACGCGGCCTTTTTGTCCGGCACCTTCAGCCAAAGCGCCGACAAGATCTACACCATCAACTGCAACTACTGGCTGACGCCCATGGAAGACGCCGCGGTGGACAGGACCAGCGAGGAGATCGTCATGCTTAACGGGCGCTACGTGGCCGGCCACCTTTGGCTGCCCAAGGGCAAATATGTCATGACGCTTTACGCCAGGGACGAGGGCTCCAACCACGAGAAGGCCAAGGAAGTCAACTTCGACCCCACCTGCAAGGCGGAAGTCTGGGTGGGCGACGAATCCCACGCCCTGAGCGTCCTATCCGAGAACCGCAGGTTCCAGCCTTACGAAATGGAGTTCAACGTGCAGGACAACCCCGCCGTCTTCATTCTGCGCTTCACCAACGACCGCGACGAGGGCGGCGGGCTTGACCGCAACCTCGGCATCGAGAAACTGGAGATCAAATGCGCTCAGTAGGCTGGAAAACCTATCTTCTGATCTTCCTGGCCGTGCTCTGCGCGCTGCTGGCCTTCTGGCGCTGCTATTCCGGGCGCTTCCAGCCGGTCACGCCCATCATGCTGATCAACAGCGGCCTTTCCGTGCCCTACGCCGCGGAGCAGGATCTGCTCAGCGTGACGCGCTGCTGCCTGGTGCACTCCGCCTCCTGGCTCGAGCAGCTGGTCTTCTACGGCATGCACCACGACGACGCCCTGCCCGATTCCAGGAGCATCTACCTGGTCTACGCCATCGGCGCGGCCCTGGCCTGCCTGATGGCCTTCCGGGTCGGCTCTTCCTGCGTCAACATCTACGTGGGGCTTGGGTCCGCCTTCCTTCTGGCCTGCATGCCGCTGCAGTACTGGGCCAACTGCGCCTTCACCGCCGCGCTGGTGCTGTTCAACTGGGACAGGCTCCTGTCCGCCCTGAAATTCAACACCTACCTGACCTGGACCCTCTATTTCCTCTCCGCCATCATGATGCTCTTCAACTGTTTCTTCACGGAGACGGTGCTGCTGCAATGGTGGTTCGGAGGACAGCTGGCGGTGCTGATCATGCGGTATCTGATGATACCCCATTACCACAGGTCGCCCCACTTCCTCGCCTCCGACATCAAGCCCAGGGTCTTCGTCAGGGGCGAAAGCAGCGTGCGGGACGTCTACGTTTTCCTGGGCGTCGTCATCACCGCCTGGGTCACCGTCACGATCCTGACCCTGATGGTCTGCTCCTTCCTGGCCCAGAACAACCTGCGCATAACCTCCTTCTTCAAGATCGTCATCTGGACCACCCTCATCGTCGGCGTCCTGGCGCTGGTCTATATCTTCATGCCGAACCACGCCGAGCTGAAGGAGAAGTTCGGGAAATATTTCCGGCGCGTGCTGGTAAGGATCTTCGACCAGAATCCGGAATCCACTTTCTTCCATCTGAGGATCACCCAGATGGGCCTGGCGCTGGGGGTGTACGCCCTGGCCATCATCGCCTTCGGTCCCTTCGTCCTGAAGATCTACGGCGTGCAGATGCGCTTCTTCGTCTCCGCCGGGCTGGAGGCTTACCTGTCCTTCGCGGAGAACCTTTCCCTCCTGGAGAAGCTCGCGCCCTGCGCCCCGCTCCTCTGCGCCGTTCTGACTTTCACGCTCTACAAGCTCGGGAAACTGCGCTCCCAGGACAGCTGCGGCATACTGTCGGTCTGCTGCTTCGCCATGCTGTTCCTGCCCCAGCAGCGCTACGCGGCCATTTCCGCCCCCTTCTTCACCATCTCCGTGCTGTCCTTCCCCTACATTTTGGCGCGGCTGGCTTTCGGGTATCCTTCCAACGAAAACAAGGAGGCCGCCAATGCTTAGGGCGATCCTGTTGCTGGCCCTGGCCGCCGCGCTGGCCGGCTGCGGCCAAAGCGAGCGCTCCGCGAAGAACGGTGCGGAAGACTGGCGCTTCACCCCCGAGCAGTGCCGGGAGGCCTTTTTGCTTTCCTCCAACGTCTGCTCGGAGCTGCCCCTTCTGATCCGCTGCCAGAAAGGCCGGGACATGGACCTGCCCTGCCAGTGGCCGGCGGNNGAAGTTTACAAGGAGGAGATCGGCAGGGTCGTCTTTACCCCCCAGGAAGACGGCACGGTGCTCACCGGCCTGGCCGTCCTGGCGGAATCCCCCACCAACCTTTTCTTCCTTTCCCACGCCCTGGCCAAGGACTGCCCGGAGCTGCCCCTGCCCTTCGACCGGGACGACGACTCCACGCCCCTTTGGGAAAAGCTTTACGCGCGCTGGCAAAGCCTTCCCGTCACCAACGCCTTCGTTTCCGAGGCGCTGGCCCGCGTGAGGATCCTGGCCCCCCAGCGCATGGCGGCCAAGGGAATTTCCTACGAGGAATTCTTCCGGGCTTTCCTGGCTGAGAAAAATATCCAGTCCCCGACCTCCCGGGACCGCGCCCAGCTCTGGGCCCGCACTTATTTTTACCTGAGGACCGCCGTGCGGGAAAAACGCTTCGAGGACGTCAAGACCATCGCCCTGGACTCCATCGAGATCGAAGGCAAGAGCCCGGAGTGGCACGCCATCATGGCGGAATACCTGAGGGCCTGCGACCCCACCAGGATCAAGGACATCGAGAACCATTACACCCGCGCCATGCAGCTTTTCGCCAAACGCTCCCGCCTGCCCTTCTACCGCGTCTGGGTGGCCCGCACCGGCCTGGAGGCCTTCCTCTTCGACAGCAACGTCGTCATCTCCCATTACTACGCGATCCTCGAGTCCCTCAAGGAAAACGAGGAAGCGGGCAACGTGACCCCGGAGTTCGCCTCCGCCATCCGCGAGCAGGCCTACTCCAGCATCGCCAAGCTCCTGCTGCGCTACGACCAGACCGTCAACGCCGCCCAGTGGGCCTCCCGCCTGCTGGCCCCGGGCTTTTCCAGGGACGCCAAGCTGGAGGGCCTGGAGCTCATCTTCCAGGCGGCTGAGAAAAACGGCCGGATCTTCGAGGCCATAGCGGAATACGATCCCCTCATCAACGAGGCCGGGAGCGTCGCTGAAAAGAATTTCTGGCGCCTGGAAAAAGGCGCGGTGCTGATGAAGTTCGACCTGCCCGAGGAGGCCGCGCTGCTCTACGCCGACATCGTCCGGGACGACCCGGGCCTGGAAAACCGGCAGTTCGCCCTGGCCCCGGAAAACCAGGACGCCCGCTTCATGCACCTTTACTACTACGTCCTGAGGGTCGAGAAGGTCGACGTGCGCGACCTGGCGCTTTCCCGCCTGCGGAAGCGCGGCATCCTGAACAGGGCCGACTCCTCCTACTACCTCCGCCAGGCCGCCCAGCTGCAGATCTGCATGCAAAGGCTCAAGGAGGCCTACAACATTTACGAGACCATCTACAAGGACGACAACCAGGCCCTGCTGGAATACGTTTACATCCTCTACCGCAACAGCCGCTTCGACCAGTGCATCGCCCTGCTGCGCCGCCTGCCCTACCACAAGAACAGCGACGTCGCCCTGGACTGGCGCTTTTCCGTCGTGAGGCTTTTCCGCGCCAGGAGGGTCAGGCCGGACATCGACAAGGTCATCGCCGACTTTTCCCGCCACACCAACGAGATCACGCGGGCGCGCTATCTGAACGGGCTGGGCAACATCTACCAGGCCTACCGCCAGAGCGAGAAGGCCGGCGCCATGTACGCGGAAGGCATCAAGACCGACCCCTCCGCGCTGTACAACTACCTGGACCTGGGCTTCCTCTACTGCATGTCGGCCAACAAGGAAAAGGCCGCGGAGATGCTGGACACCATCATGAAGCTCGACCTGACCGCCGATCAGCAAAAGGCCATGCGCTACGACTGGCGCGCCATAGAGCTTTATTACACCGCCGGACGCGACATACCCGAGGAGGAATATGAGTAAGACTTTCTCCTTGAAAAAATGGTTCGCGGAAGGCCCGGGCAAGAAGATCCTGCTGATCCTGCTGGCCCTCGCCTCCCTGTATCCCATACTGCGCGTTTACAGCGTGCCCTTCGGCTACATGCAGGAGATCTTCAATTACGACAGCGACGCGAACCTGAACACCTGGAACGTCATGTCCCAGTTCATCAGGGAAGGCGACGCCCTGGTCATCATGCAGACCGACGGCAACTACACGGTCCAGATCTACGACGGCAAGGGCGTCTACGTCTACCGCTACGTGGCCTCCGTGAACCTGCAGTCGGAGTTCGGGGAGCTCATCAACAAATACGGCCGGGTCTGGGTCTTCATCTACAACGGCGTCCTTTCCTCCGGCAACATCTTCATACCGGCGGCCTATCAGGAAGTCCTGAAAGAGCAGTACCAGTCCTGCTTCTCCCTGCCCCTCTTCTTCGGCGAGAAGATCTACCTGGAGAAAAACGAAAAGGCGGAGATGGCCCGGGCGCTCTTCTCGCAGCAGCTCCTGAATTACATTTCCGACATCGCCAAAGAGATCGACTACCGCGACCTGGCGGTCTTCTTCCAGAAGGCCGGGCAGTACGAGAACGCCAAGAACGTGCTGGAGAAGGCGCTTTCCCTCTTCCCCAACAGCCCGCTGCTTTACAGGACCCTGGCGGAAGTCTACGTCAGCTCCGGCAATCTGGCCGCCTACGACGAGATCTACCACAACAACGTCATGGCCAACTCCCTTTCCAGGGCCACCACCGGGAAAGCCCACATGACGGCGCTTTTCCAGAACGCCATTTTCACCTCCCGCAAGGGACTTTTGGAAAAGGCCAGGGTGCTTTACCTCAGCCTGATCGACATCTTCGGCACCCAGCCGGATCCCTACCTGGAATCCCAGGTGCGCCGCTATTTCACCAAGGACGTCCTGCTGCCCATGGGCGACACCAACGAGGCCATCTCCCAGCTGCTGGTGGATATCAACACCGGCGCCCAGAGCATGGACTACTCCTACAACCTGCTGCTGGACATCCTGGACAACTGCGGCTATTCCAACGCCTCGGTCTCGCTGGGCTACAGCTTCTTCAAATACAAGGGCCACCAGGACGTGGATTCCGCCAGGCGCTACGGCGCCGCGGCCGTCAAGTACGGGACTTTCGATCAGCTGAAGGAAGCCGCCTCGCTGATAAGCGAAAGGAACCGCTACAATCCCCTGCTGGCGGAAAAACTGAAACTTGACGCGGAATGGTACCGGAACTGGACCAACGCCACTTTGTCCCGCGGCCTTATCCCCTTCGGAGGAAAATGATGAGCATTCCCGGAAAGATCATGTCCAAGCTATACGCCCTCTCCCTTAGGCTGAAGGGCGTCGAGTTCAAGAAAGGCCTGACGCTTTACGGCAAGCCCCTGGTGCGCCTGACCCCCGGCGGCCGCGTGTCCCTGGGCGGGAAGTGCGTGCTCTGCTCGCAAAGCGAGGCCAACTTCGCCGGCGTCAACCACCGCGTGATCCTCGCCCTCCTCCGCCCCGGCGCGGAGCTCTCGATAGGCGACGACACCGGGATCTCCGGCGGCTCTTTCTGCGCCGCCAAAAGCGTCAGGATCGGCAGCNNCTGCCTCATCGGCGCCAACTGCCTGGTGACGGACTGCGACTTCCACGCCCTGAAGCCCGAGGGCCGGCGGCACAATTCCGATCCCGCGGACATCGGCTGCGCGCCGGTGGTCATCGGCGACAACGTCTGGCTGGGCGCCAACGT
>DBWD01000149.1:1273-8972 GCA_002308555.1 bacterium UBP3_UBA1247 | reverse complement strand
AACATGATCGCCATGACCATTTTCTCGCATCAGCTGGGAGCCAAGGAAGACGCCAAGAAATTCCTGGGCTGCTTTACGGAAATGCTGAGCGATGTGGACAAACTGAACAGCACGCGCTATCAGTTCATGCTGAACGAGTGGACAGGCGCCGCCGCCAAGTGGAGCGACGATCCGGAACTGCAGAAGTACTACAAGATGGACGCCAGAAGGCTCATCACGGTCTGGGGCGGACATCTCGACGGCTACGTGGCGCACCACTGGAGCGGACTTATCGGCTGCTATTATCTGCCGCGCTGGCAGCTCTACCTGACCGAGCTTTTGAAAGGCACCGAAATGGCGGAGATCCAGAAGAAGGTCAGGGCTTTCGAGCAGGACTGGGTGAGCAACGGCCCGGACGGCGCCACCGAGCCCGACAAGAATCCGGCCAAGTGGACGGCCAGAACTTTGAAGGACGCCGCTCAGCTCAAAGAGATCTTCGACAAGCGCAACAAAGAGATGGTGGAAAAAGACAGGGGCGTCTTTTTGGGCACCTGGAACGCCAGCGAGAAAAACGTGCTGACCAACGTGCACTTCCTCGTCTCCAACAACGTGACCGGCCCCGGCAAATACCAGGTGCTGGTCAAAGGCGGCGGCTACAAGCGCCCCTGCGCCATCGCCATCGCCATGAACGGCAAACCGGTGGCCAGGGCCAAAGCCCTCCCGATCGACAAGACGAGAAAGGAAGAGGCGCGCTACGAGGTCAATCTGAAGGAGCACAGCCCCGGCGCCAGCTACACGGTGGAGATCTTCTTCAAGCCGCCCTGCGACGGCAACGGAGCGGAGATCTGGCTGAAAGCGCTGTGACAAAGGTTGGAAAAGCGCGGGCGGTAAAAAGCCCGCGCTTTTTTTCGCCCCGGCTGGGGACTCACTTGCGTTTGAAAGGGAGTTGTGGTAGGATATTGAAAAATGCGTCGGAGCGTAGCGCAGCCTGGTAGCGCACTTGACTGGGGGTCAAGTGGTCGCTGGTTCAAATCCAGTCGCTCCGACCATTTTTATTTTAAGGCTTGTTAATATGCATTTAAACCGCGTCCTGAGAAATACTTTTTCTCTATTCACCGGCAAAGCCGCCTCCCATGCCCTGACGGCTGTTTTCAACATCTATCTGACGCGGGCCCTGGGCAAGGAATTTTACGGGGATTTCACCGGCGCGCTCTCCTGGATCGTGATGTTCTCCATCGTGGCGGAATACGGCCTGGGAACGCTGATGACCAGGATGATCGCCCGGGAGCCGGAAAGAAGCGAGGAACTGTTCTGGAATTCTGTCATCCTTAAGACCTTCTGCTCCGTGCTGGCCGTGGGGCTGGCCATTGGGGCGCTCCTGCTGAGGAAGATCTGTGGCTTCGGCGATCAGAGCGGTGACATAACCCTGATCGCGCTCTTCTGCCTTTTCCTCTTCGCCAACGCCTGGTACATGTCCATGGCGGCGGTCCTGCGGGGACACCAGGACAATCATCTGGAAGCGGTGCTTTTCCTCATCGGAAAAGTTATCTACGTGGCGCTGGGCTTCGGGACTCTCGTTTTCCTGAAGTGCGGGCTGGATATCAAGACCAGGCTGATGGCGGTCTATTTTTCCCTGGGCGCTTTCGTGCCGCTGGTGCTGGGCGTCGTCGAGCTTAAGCGGCGCTACGGCCTGGGACTGCCCAAGCCTTCCCTGAAAGTTATCTGGGAGATGCTCAGCCAGGGCTGGCAGTTCTTCACCATCATGTTCACCTCCACGCTGCACCTGAAGTTCGACCACGTTTTGCTGTGGTGGTTCGGCTACAAGGCGCAGCTGGGAGTCTACGGCGCGGCCTACAACCTGGTGCTGATCCCCTTGTTCCTGACCAATTCCTTCACGGAATCCATGTATCCCGCCCTGGCGGCCTGCAAGGAAGGGGAGGAGGATTTCTGGCAAAGGGTGATGGTGAGTCTGCGCTGGATAGGCTGCCTGGGCTTTCCCTTCCTTTTCTGGGCCACCCTTGAGGCGCCCCGCATCCTGGAATTCGTCTACGGCAGCGAGTTCAGGGAAGGCGCCCTGGCGCTGCAGATCCTCATCTGGGGCCAGGGGCTGGATCTTTTCTGCCCCTTCTTCGGGCACGTGCTCTACGTGATGGAGAAGGAGAGAAGAGTCTTCTTCATCAACCTGGCCAGCCTCATAGGCAACATAGTCTCCAATATCGTCCTGCTGTGGTTCCTCTGCCTCAGACGCGGCAACGACCCCACCCTGGCGCCCATCGCCTCCGCGCTTTCCATGGTGGTCAGCCTTTCCATCATGTTCGTGGGCTACGTCGTCAGCTTCGGCTCCTTCGGGCGGGCCGGGGATAGCCTCCTGGCCCTGGCCAGGCCGGCCGCGCTGGCCCTCGCGACGCTGCCCCTCGTCTATTTCATAAGCGGGTGCGTTCCGGTCTATCTTACCTGGATTATCTACGGCGTCGTCTTCCTCGCCCTGGCATTGGCTCTCAAAGTCGTAAGGCTCCAGGACTATAAACGCTTTTAAAGCTAGACCTTTCGCTTCGCACTTTACAGACGCCCGCTGGGTATGCTAAAATCTGTATATGAAAAGTGTGTGTTTCTAAAAATTTAGCGGAAGGGCATTATGAGCATTCTGAAAAGAGGTTTCACGGAAGAAAAACTTTCCGGGGAAGAGATCGGTCTTTTAACTGAGCAGCTGAAAGTCAGCCGCGGCGCCATAGTCAAAATGACCACTCTGGCGGGCTGCGGGCATCCCGGCGGCTCCCTTTCCTCCCTGGAGATGTACACCCTGCTCTGGCAGGGCGCCAAGGTCGATCCCAAGGATCCCCAAAAGGCTGACAGGGACCTCATCATCGTGAGCCACGGCCACACCTCTCCCGGCGTCTACGCCGCTTTGGCGGGCGCGGGCTTCATCGACCTCAGGGAAGCGGTGGTGACCTTCCGCCAGGCCGGCGGCTCCTTCCCGGGCCATATCGAGCAGTGCGTGCCCGGCGTGGAATGGGACACCGGCAACCTGGGCCAGGGACTTTCCGCCGCCGCGGGCTTCGCCATGGCGAACCGCCTGAAAGGCGTAAAGTCCAAAGTTTTCTGCCTGATGGGGGACGGCGAGCAGCAGAAAGGCCAGATCGCGGAAGCCAGAAGGACCGCCGTCAAATACGCTCTTCCACTCGTTGCCCTCATTGACTACAACGAACTGCAGATCTGCGGAGACATCCACCAGGTCATGTACCAGCCCCTCAGGGCCGAATGGGAAGCCGACGGCTGGGAAGTCAAGGAAGTTGACGGCCACGACCTGCAGGCCCTTTACCAGACCATCAGGGAAGCCTATCTCAGCGACAAGCCCGTCATGATCATGGCGCACACCGTCATGGGCCACGGCATCTCCTTCATGGAGAACCAGGCCAAATACCACGGCTCCGCCCTCAAACTCGACCAGTGCCGGGAAGCCCTCAAGGAACTGGGCCTGCCCGACGATCTGGACGAGCTCGCGGCGGAACGCAAGGCCAAGACTCCCAGAAAACCCCAGCGCCCGGCCAAACCGAAATTAGACCTTCTGCCCGGCGAGCCCAGGCTCTACACCGAGAGCACGGACTGCCGCAGCGCCTGGGGGACCGCCCTGGCCGACATCGCGGCGCTCAACAAGGAAAGAGCGGGCGCCACGCCCATGGCCGCCCTGGACTGCGACCTCAAGGGCAGTGTGAAAGTGGCGGATTTCGAGAAAGTCTGGCCTGAGAATTTCTTCCAGATCGGCATCCAGGAGCACAACGCCGCGGTCATCGCCGGCGCCATGAGCGCCAAGGGCGTCCAGACCTTCTGGGCGGATTTTGGGGCCTTCGGCGTGGACGAGACCTACAACCAGCACAGAATGTCCCTGATGAACGGCGCCTTCCCCAAGATCGCCTGCACCCACTGCGGGCTTGACGTGGGCGAGGACGGCCGCACGCACCAGTGCGTGGATTACCTGGGGCTCTACAGGAATCTTCTGGGCTTCGAGGTGATCGTGCCCGCGGATCCCAACCAGACCGACCGGGCCGTGAGATACCTGGCCGTGAACGACAAGCCCACGCTTTTGGTCATGGGCCGCTCCAAGGTCGGCATCGTCACGAAAGAGGACGGCACGCCCTTCTACGGCACGGATTACAAGTTTACCTACGGCAAGGCCGACAAACTCAGATCCTGCGGCGCTCCCAAGGCCGCCATCCTGGTTTCTGGCACGCCTTCCGTCAACGCCGTCATGGCCGCCGACGAGCTGGCCAAAAAGGGGATAGGCACGCTGCTCTTCAGCGTCGCCTCGCCCATACAGCTCGACGAGGAAGCGGTTAGGGAAGCGGCGGCCACCGGACTGATCGTGACGGTGGAGGACCATCTGACCGCCAGCGGCCTGGGCTTCTCCGTGGCTGAGAAACTCGTCGAACTGGAAAAGTGCTGCAAACTCATAAAGCTCGGCGTCACCAGTTACGGCGGTTCCGCCACGCCCAAGGAGCTCTACGCGGAATACAAGATCGACGCCAAGGGAATAATCCAGACCGTAGAAAGCGCGCTCTAAATGGAAAACCGCGGGAAAGAGCAAAAATGGCTTGGCCTGGCCTTGCTAGCGCTTGCCCTTTTCTGGCTCTTCCGAGCCGTCATCCTGGGCACGGGCTTTTTCTTTGGCGATTTCGTCAACCAGGATCTCCCCAAACTTTTCTATAACGCCGGCGAATTGCTGAACGGACGCTTCCCGGCCTGGTGTCCTTACCACGACCTGGGCCGCCCCTTCGGCCAGATGGCCTGGCACTCCGTTTTTTACCCGCTCTATCTGATGCTCGTTCCGCTGGCAAGGGATCTCGCATCCTTCGAGCGGGCCGTCTCATTCGTCTACGTCTTCCAGGTCTTCTTCGGCGCCCTGGGCGTCTACCTTCTGCTGCGCTTCTGGAAAGTCTCCCGGCCCGCTGCCACCGCGGCCGCGGCCGCCGCGGGCTACTGCGCCTCCGTGGTCATAACCATGACCAGCGCCAACAACGGCGCGGGCTACGGCTTCATTCCCTGGATCATGCTGGGGATGGAGCATCTTTCCCTCCGCGCCAGGGACAAGTTCTCCCTGAGATCCTTAAGCCAGAGCGTAGTTACCGGCGGACTCATCGGCTTCTGTTTCCTGATAGGCGTCATCCAGAGGATGCCCTATATGGGCGCCTTCCTTTTCGCCTTCTTCCTCTACGAGCTTTTCGAGCTCCGGAAAGAAAAGGAAGCGTTGGCGAGGTTCATGGCGCTCTCGGCGGCCTCGGTGGTGACAGGCTTCCTCATTTCGGCCATCCTGATCCTTCCTGCCGCGGAATACTACGGCAACAGCGGCCGTCCCGAGCAGGACATCTACAAGAACGTCAACGACCAGGTGCCCTGGTATTTCTTCCTGACCAACCTCATCCCTGATCTCTTCGGCCGCGTCAAGGCGCCGGGCAGCGGGAACGACTGGAATCTTTTCTGGGGAGGAAACAACTGGCGCCTGGGCGAATTCTGGCAGTACTGGTGCCGCGTGGCCTACACCGGACTCTGGCCCTTCCTGGCCCTTCTTTCCGTTCCCTTTTTGCTCAGAAAAAAATTCGAGGCCAGGACGCTTTTCTTCGCGCTGGTGGTCCTTGTCGCCGTCCTCTACATCTACGGCCTGGAAAATCCCTTCCAGTATTTCCTGGCCTATCTCGTGAAGCCCTTGAGGAACCTGAGGATCCCGGTCAGGTACGCCTATTTCATCTCGCTGCCAACCGCCATCCTTTTCGCCTTTGCTTTCGACGCTTTCTGGCCCATGGAAAAGACCGATGTGAAGAGAGGCTTCTGGCTCTTCCTTTTCGCGAGCCTGCTTCTTCTGGGCCTGACCGTCGTCCTGGGATCGAGAAAAGTTCCCGACGCGCCGGTCCTCAAAGCCCTCTTTGATTTCGCCGTCCTGAGGCAGTACGTCATCTTCATCATCGGCATAGCGCTCTACCTCGTCGCCTGCAAAAAGGAGAGGACGATCACCAAGTGGGCCTTCGCCGCTCTCATAGTTTTCGATCTGGCCTCCTTCGGCGGAGAGATCAACGCCTGCCCCCAGTCCGCCGCGGAATCCAACGCCCCCAACCAGGCCTCCCAGATGCTGAAATCGTATCAGATCAAGCGGGGACCGAAGGGACGCTTCCGCTACCGCTGGGACGCCGTGCAGGCCTCCCAGAAGACCGTCATCTGGGGCCTCGATTCCGTCAACGGCTACATCATGACGAGGACGAGCTGGGAGCAGCCGCTCTGGAACGCAAGGAAGCAGGGCGAAGCCTGCCGCAAGCGTTTCGACGAGCTCTGGAACATCGTCTTCGATCTCAACAAACAGAAGGAAAACACCTTCGCCCTGCCCAGAGTCTGGTTCGTCCCGGCGGCCGTAAGAGAGGACGGCGATCCCGCCGCGCTGGTCATGTCGGCTGAATTCGAGCCCACAAGGAAAGCCGTAATAAGCGGCGCCGAGATCCCGAATGACATCGGTCCGGAAGCGGGGGAGGAAGGTCCCTTCGGCACTGCGCAGCTGACTGCCTACGAAACGCAGACAATGGAAGCCAAGGTGGACGCCCAAGTTCCCGGCGTGGTCGTTTTCAGCGAACTCTATTACCCGGGCTGGCAGGCAGCCGTGGACGGTAAGCCCGCTGAGATCTTGCGCTCCGACGCGGCCCTGAGAGGCGTTTTCGTTCCCGCGGGAAAGCACACCGTCACGCTTATGGCGAAGATCTCGCACCAGACCATGCTCATAACTTTCTACGTCCTGGGCCTCCTGCTTTTCCTGGCGGCCCTGGCATATCAGACATACGCATTCTTAACCCACAAACAAACATGTGAGGAACAAATATGAAACGTCTGCTTTTTCTTTCCCTTCTTCTGCTTTGCGTCCTGAGTCTCGCCGGCTGCGCCATGAAGGATTCCCTGGATCCGGAAGCCCCCAACAACCACATGTACCGCCAGCCCGACCAGCAGAGCGTGGTCTATCCCGAAGCGGAATAAAACGCGTTTTGCCTGGCTCTCCTTTTGCTATAATACGCCTTGTATGATAAAGACCAGTCTTACTGAAGAGGAGACGGAGGCGATGGTGGAAAGGATCGCCGGCTGGAGCAGGAAGTACGACCTTCCCGCGGCCACGACTTTCCTTTTCGAGATCAACCGCCCCATCGCGCCCATCACGGCGCATCTTCTTATCGGTTTCGGGGGGATACTGAACACGGTCTTTTCCTTCGACACCAGGGACCTGGGACTTTTTTTGCTGGAGGATTCGAATACCCTGAGGCTGCAGGAGAGAATAAAGGAATTGGCTAAAAGCAATGAGCAGTGACAACGAAAAGCTAAACGTGATGCTGGCCACGGACTGCGGCAGCACCACCACGAAAGCCATCCTGGTCGTCAAGACCGCGGAAGGCTACCGCCTGGCCGGCAGGGGAGAGGCGCCCACCACGGTGGAGGCCCCCTTCGACGACGTGACGGTGGGCGTCAAGAACGCCGTGGAGGAATTGGAGGACATCACCGGACGCCGCCTGCTGGACGAGAACAGGAACCTCATCTGCCCCAGGAAGGGCGAGGACGGGGTGGACGCCTACTTCTCCACATCTTCAGCCGGGGGAGGCCTGCAAATGGCCTGCACGGGCATTGTAGGCAATATTTCGGGCGCCAGCGCGGAAAGGGCGGCCCTGGGAGCGGGCGCCATCGTCATCGACACCATTTCCCT
>DBWD01000149.1:1000-1193 GCA_002308555.1 bacterium UBP3_UBA1247 | reverse complement strand
CCCGCCGGCACGTGGAGATGATCTCGGAAATTATCAGGGCCGCCAAGCCGCAGCCCAGGTTCGGTCAGGGCTTCAACCTGCCGGTCATTTTCAGCGGCAACACGGAAGCCCGGGACGTGGTAGAGGACATGCTGGGCGGAGTGTGCAGTATCAGGAACGTCAACAACGTCAGGCCGGACCTCAACAGGGAAGA
>DBWD01000149.1:733-918 GCA_002308555.1 bacterium UBP3_UBA1247 | reverse complement strand
GCGGACATCATGCCGACGCCCACGGCGGTGGGCATCATCATCCAGGAAGTCGCCAAGGAAAGACACCAGAACGTCCTGGCCGTGGACATCGGCGGCGCCACCACGGATGTCTTCAGCGTTTTCGGCGGGCACTTCCACCGCACGGTCTCGGCCAACTACGGCATGAGCTACAGCCTCTGCAACGT
>DBWD01000149.1:0-610 GCA_002308555.1 bacterium UBP3_UBA1247 | reverse complement strand
TCGAGCAGGCCGCGGCCAGGGAAGCCCTGAGGCTTTCCCTTATCCATCACCGCTCCCTGGCGGTGGACGTGGCGGCCAACGTGAAGGACGCCGACAGCGACATCGGATCGGCTTTGGACAACGATCAGAAAGTTCTGGTGGACCTTATGAAGCTGGACCTCTGCATAGGCTCCGGCGGCGTTTTGTCCCACGCCCCCGACCGGACCCAGTCCGCCCTGATGATGCTGGACGCCTTCCAGCTGGAGGGCGTGACGCAGCTGGCGGTGGACTCCATCTTCATGATGCCTCAGCTGGGCGTCATGTCGCAGCTGAACCCCGAGGCCGCCAAGGAAGTTTTCGCCAAGGACTGCATGATCCTTCTGGGCACGGCCATCGCCCCCGTGGGCTCCGCCAAGGAAGGCGCCAGGGTAATGGACGTGCTGATCAAGTCCGAGGGTATCGAGGAAAAAGTCACCGTGAAATGCGGCGAGCTCATAAGAGTGCCCCTGGCCACCGGCAAGAAAGCCCGGGTGCAGATCTTCCCCAGCCGCCGCTTCAACGTGGGCGCGGGCGCGGGAAAGCCCCTGGAAACGGAAGTCACCGGCGGATGCGCCGGGCTGCTTCTGGACGG
>DBWD01000030.1 GCA_002308555.1 bacterium UBP3_UBA1247 | reverse complement strand
CTGGCGACCAGGTCGAAGGCGTCGTATTCCGGCTTCAGTTCCGCCTCAATGTTGGAGACGAGGTGCATGACGTGGGAGTAGCGCTCGACTTGCATGAAGCTCTTCACCTGCACGCTGCCCGGCATGGCGAGGCGGCCGAGGTCGTTCCTGCCAAGGTCCACCAGCATTAAGTGCTCGGCGCGCTCCTTTTCGTCTTTTAAGAGTTCGTCCGCCAAAAGCGCGTCTTCCTTTTGATCGACGCCTCTGGGCCTCGTGCCGGCGATCGGGCGGATGGCCGCCGTGCCGTTCTCCAGCTTCACCATCGTTTCCGGGGAGGAGCCTATAAGGATGCGGTCGCCGTTTTTGATGTAGAAAAGGTAAGGCGAAGGATTGATGAGGCGCAGCGCGCGGTAGATCTGGAAACTGTTCTTCGGGGCAGGCGCGGAGAATTTCTGGGCCGGCACGACCTGAATCACTTCGCCCTCCGAGATCAGCTCTTTCGCTCTCTCGACGGCCTCGCAGTAATCCTCTTTCGTCATGTTGCTGGTGAGCTTAATTTCATCCGACTTGGTGACTTCCGGCTCCAGTTCGGAAGGTGGCAGCGGCGCCGTCATGCGCTCCCTGATCGCGGTGATTCTTTCATCGGCGTATCTGTAGGCGCTCTCGGCGTCTTTGTAGTCTCTTTTCCTGACGGAGACGACGATCATGACGGTGTGTTTCATGGTGTCGAAAATTATCATTTCCCTCGTCAGCATGAAGAGCGCTTCCGGCCGGTCTTCCTTTTTCTCACGCAGGGGGATCTTTTCGAATTCGCCGACGATCTCATAGTCGAGGCTGCCGACGGCGCCGCCGAAAAGGGGAGGAAGGCCGGGGTAAGTCAGAGCCTTGGCTTCCTTAACGAGCTCGCGCAGGGCGAAGAAGCCCTTGCCTTTTTCGCCAATCGCTTCTTTCGGTTTGCCGGGTGCGGAAAGGTAAGCCTGCCCGTCTTCCACGGTCATGATCCCGTAAGGGTTCACGCCTATGATGGAGTAGCGCCCGAAGCGCTCGCCGCCTTCCACCGATTCAAGCAGGAAAACGTGCTTTTCTTCCGCGAAACGCCTAAGCACCGAGACCGGCGTTTCCAGGTCGGCCAGGAACTCCCGGTAAACCGGAACATATTCACTCCCGGTTCCCATCTTTGCGAATTCATCAAAACTTGGTTTCATTTTATTTTAGGTTTAAGGTTAAGCGAAAAAAGAAGAGGGCCCCGCTTTTTCAAGCGGGGCCCTCTTGCTTCAACTTCTCAGTGTACGCTTTCAGCTACGAGGAAACGTCCCGGCTTGAAAAAGCCCGGTAAAAGCGTACCACCACCAGAAGTTCATTTTAGTGTTCATGAAGAATTTTTCCTCGATTGTTCGCCGAAAATGTTAGCACTTATCTTTTTAATTTGCAAGTGGGCTTTGCCAAGCATCGCAAGCGCCCCTCAAAATCCGCATAAACAATGAAATTTTACTAAATCGTTGCTTTTTTTGGGCTTTTTGATAAAATATTCTGTTGGATTTAATTGAACCGCATTGTATTTCCATTAATACAAACGGCAAATTCGAGGGACAACCTGAAACCATATAACCTTTAGGAGAGAAATAATGAAAAAAGCGATTCTATTTAGCATTGTCGCGCTTCTTTGCGTGACGGCGCTCTGTGACGAAGCCTGGTCTGGGGCCGGCAGCTTCGACGGAAGCGAGCTCACACAAGCTTCTTTCCTTTTACGTCCGACCGATTCTTTGTATTACAGCAGCGCTTTGGCGGACGGGACTCCCGTTTCCTTAACTATCGGCGCGGTCGATCAGTCAGATTCAACCAAGACTGCCGCGATCTTTTCCGACAACAGCGGAACCGCGGTGGAAGGCTCCGCGACATGGAACTACACCGCTACCGATCTGCCGAAGAACGACACCTACACCATAACGGAAACGGTCGTCAGCTCGTATGAAACTAAATCGTTTTCACGCTCTGTTACGATCCTGCCCGAACCGGCAATTTTGGCTTTGCTAGTCATTGCCGGCGCGCTCTTCCTTCGCAAGCGCGTTAAAGCTCTCATTGCAATTTTAGCGCTCGTGTCTGCTTTTGCCACTGGCGCCAAAGCCGACGTTGTAAGCGGAGTCGCTTTCCAGCAAATGCTGCCGTTCAGCAGAGACGTAGCGATAACCTATACTGTGACCCCGGCCGCGAACACGATCTATGATGTTAAGTTCTACGGCTCTACGGACAACGGCACGACTGTATTCGATCTTCAGGACAGGGGAGAGCTTCATTTGTCAGTTGCCAACCTTAACGAGACCTTCTGCAGCGCCGGAACGCACAAAGCCGTCTGGACGCCGGATGCAAGTTTTTCTTCCACCAAAGTCAACAATTTCAAAGTCAAAGTTGAAGCGACGGCGATCTCCAGCGCAAGTAATTACCTGGTCATAGACCTTTCGGGCGGGACAGAAGCCGCAAGTTATCCTGTAAGCTATCTCAGTGACGTACCATCTGGCGGCTGGAGCGACGACTACAAGACGACGAAAATGGTCATGCGTCTAATTCCCGCAGGAACATATATTATGGGAAGCCCTGAAGGCGAATTGGGAAGAAAGGACATTGAAACTCAGCACAAAGTGACGTTGACGAAGCCATTCTATGCCGGCGTTTTCGAGGTGACCCAGAAACAGTATGAATTGGTCACTGGCTCGACCCCTTCTGAGCATCAAGGAGATGCCAGGCCGGTGGAAAGAGTTTCATACAACATGCTCCGCGGAACGGATAAAGGCGCTGGCTGGCCTGCTAACAACGAAGTTGACGGGACCTCCTTCTTCGGCATTCTTCGCGCCAAAACCGGTTTAAGCTTTGACCTTCCCACGGAAGCGCAGTGGGAGTTCGCCTGCAGGGCGGGAACGACCACAGCTTTGAACAGCGGAAAGAATCTGACCAGCGCAAACGAAGATGCGAACATGAATGAAGTCGGCCGCTACGGTTACGACAAAAGCGATGGGAAAGGCGGATATAGTCAGCACACTACCGTCGGCTCTTATCTTCCCAATGCCTGGGGATTGTATGACATGCACGGGAACGTTTGGGAATGGTGTTTGGATTGGTCTGGAGAGTACGGTGGAAATGCAGTCGATCCGAAAGGCGCAGATGGAGTTAGCCGTAGACAACGTGGCGGGGCCTGGAATTATAACAGCAGCATCACCTGCCGCTCTGCTTACCGCAGCGGTGACAGACCCTTTGCCAACACCAGCAATCAAGGCGGTTTTCGTGTGTTCCTGGTTCAATAAAAAATCTCTTTGAACTGAGGTTGTAAAAAACAAGCGCGCCCAACCGGGCGCGCTTGTTTTTGCATTTTATTGAGCAAACTGCAAAGAGTCGGCGCTAGTGAAAATAGTTGATGCTTTTATTCAATATCGCCCTGATCATTCTGGGCATTGTTTTAATTCCACAAAAGTCTTAACATATAGACGAAGAATGAAAAACTCAGATCGAATAAAAATCGGGAAAGAGAAACAAAAATGGTTTTTGAAAAATGGGCCCAGGATGAGACCTACGTGGTCAGACTCCAGGGCACGGATTTTTTGGTCAACGTCAATTACATGTTCCTGGGCCTGCCGGAAATTCTGGCCGAGGGCGGGGAGAAACTGAAGGCCGCGAAGTTCGTGGTGGAGAAGATCACGGAAATAGTGAGCGACAAAAACATCGCGAAATGCAAATGCCGCCTGGAAAGCGGCAAGGAGATCTCCTTCGCCAAAAGGATACCCACGCCCTTCGTCTCCGCTTCCGACGCGGCGGAGGTCGCCCATTTCTACAACGGCTGGCTGGAAGGCGTCCGTAGCAAAAACTGAAGGCAAAAAGCAAGCCCCCTGATGGGAAAATTTTTTCCCATTTGGCGTTTATTTTCTCCGCCGTTCCTGCTACAATTGTTCTGAATCGTCCGGAAATCTAAAAGGATTGGATTTTCGCGATCACGGTTTCCGGACGCTTCGCCCTATATCTTCTATTTTTTTAATTCCTAACAAAAGGACTTACTTTATGAAAACTATTCAATGCCCCAAGTGCGGTGAGGTCTTCACCGTGGACGAAAACTCCTATGCCGACATTCTGAAACAGGTCCGCGACGAAGAGTTCAAGCGCGAGGTCGAGGAAAGGCTCGGGCTCGCCAAGGAAAGCCAGGACAGAGCCCGGGAACTGGCCGTGGAAAAGGCCAGGAGCGAGGCCCGGCGGGAAGTGGCCGAGCTCAGGGAAGCGCTTCAGGCCAGCCGGAACGCGCTGGAACTGGCCGGCCAGAAGGCGGCCGCGGAAAAGGAGCGGCTGGAGCAGCGGCTGGCGGGCGCTGAAAAGGAAAAGGCGCTGGCCCTGAAGGACGCGGAGCTCAGCTGGCAGGGCAAGCTTTCCGAGAAGGAAAACGAAAGGCAGGCCCTGGAGGCCCAGATCAAGCAAGTCAGGAGCGACGCGGCCCTCGCCGTAAGCACCCAGAAGGAACAGTCCGCGCTGGAAAAGAGGATGCTCCTGGATGAGATCGCCAACCTGAAGGATTACAGGAAAAAACTGTCCACCAAGATGGTGGGCGAGAGCCTGGAGCAGCATTGCAAAAACGAGTTCGAGAAGATCCGGAACACGGCCTTCCCCAAGGCTTATTTCGAGAAGGACAACGAAATTTCCGACGGCACCAAGGGCGACTTCATCTTCCGGGATTACCTGGAAGTCGCCGAGGGCGGGGAGAAAGTCGAGCTGATCTCCATTATGTTCGAGATGAAGAACGAAAGCGATGAGACCCAGAAAAAGCACAAGAACGAGGAGTTCTTCAAAAAGCTGGACGAGGACCGCCGCAAGAAGAACTGCGAATACGCCGTGCTGGTCTCCCTGCTGGAACCGGACAGCGAGCTGTACGACCAGGGCATAGTGGACGTTTCCCACCGCTATGACAAGATGTTCGTCATCCGGCCCCAGTTCTTCATCCCGGTCCTGATGTTCCTGAAAAACGCCGCCCTCAAGAACGCCGAGGCCAAGCGGGAGCTGGCGCTCGCCAAGGCCCGCGACTTCGACCTCACCCGCTTCGAGGAGAAGCTCCAGGGCTTCAAGGACAAGGTGGGCAGGGACTACCGCCTGGCGGAAAGCAAGTACACCGCCGCCATCGAGGACATAGACAAGGCCATCAAAAATCTGACGGAAACGAAGCAGCGCCTTCTGGAGTCCGCGGATTATTTGAAGAAAGCCGACGCCGTGGCGGAGGACCTGACCGTCAGGAAACTTACTTTCGGCAACAAGACCGCGCAGGCTCTCATTCAGGAAGCCGAGGCGGAAACGGAAAAGGAAACGGGGGAGGAAGAACCCCCTGCCAAATGAGATCATTTTTTCCCATTTGACCCCTTGCGCCGACCGTTTTATATAGTAAAATTGAACCGAGAACAGTTGAAAAACTCCTTCTGTGGCTCTTTTGCAAAACCATTTTGGTTTTCATTGTTGTGAAAAGGCAATACAATGTCCGCCGCGGTCCGCGGAATTTTTCCGCGGAGCCGGATACCTCCCTCCGGCGCAACCTGACGCGCTCATGCCGGGGACTTTCCCCGGTTCTTGCCGCCTCCTTATGTTGTTTCCCCGGAGGCCCCCCGCGGGCCTCCCTTTAATTTTCAAAGCAAGCTGAAAGTGCTATAATATTTCGATAAGATCAGGCTTCGAGCCGCGCTTGGAGCCGGTTTAAAACGCTACCAAACTTACTATATGCCGAAAGAAAAAAGCGACAGAACAGAGAAGAGAAAAGACCCCGCCCGGAAAAAAGAACGCACCAGGAAAGGCGGCAACAAGCTGAAGCTTCTGATGATCCTGCTCATACTGCAAAAGGATTCCAGCGAGGAGCATCCCCTGACCAGGGAAATGATCGCCGACAGGCTGGAGAAGGAATCCATTTTCTGCGACCGCCGGACCTTCAGCAACGACATGGAGCTCCTTAAAAACATCGCCCACGTGGGCGAGCGCAAGCTGGGCCGGAAAAAAGCCTTCTACGTCAGCAGCCGCGACCTGACCGACACGGAGATCAAGATCCTCATCGACGCCGTGCAGGCCGCCTCCTTCCTGACCGTGGACAGCACGGAGCTTTTCGTGAAAAAACTGGCCAAGATCGGCGGCCGCACGCTTTCCCAAAGGGTGGCGCAAAGCTACCTGGCCTTCAAGGTCAGGAAGCGCAAGAACGACGAGATCTGGGACAATGTGGAATGCATCAGGACGGCCCTTTACGAGGGCAAGCAGATCTCCTTCGTTTACAACGACCGGGACATAAACCGGAACTGGGTGCCCAGGAACAACGGCGGCAGATATCTGGCGGAACCGCTCACGCTCTACATCAGCGACGACCGCTACTACGCGCTCTGCTACGGCAAGGACGGAAGCATTATCAAGTACCGCGTGGACAGGATGACCGAGGTGGCGTTGGAAAAGAAAAAGAACATCTCTCAGCCGGCGCTGGACAAGAGGAACGAGCTTCCCGCCTACCTTTCCGGGCTTTTCAGTATGTACGGCGGACAAAGCGTCAACATCAGCCTGATCTTCAAAAAAGAGCTGGCGGAGGCCATCTTCGACAACTTCGGGGAAGACGTCGAATGCCGGGAGGCCGAGGACGCTCCAGGCTGGGCGAGGGCGGCCGCGAAGGTCTGCGTGGCGGACACTTTTTTCAGCTGGCTGGCCAACTACCGCGGCAAGATCAGGCTGGAAGGGCCCAAGGACATCGTCCGGCAGTATGAGACGTTCCTCAAGGACAATCTGAGGATCTTCGGGGAGGCTGAAAAGGGCGCGGGCAAGGGCCGGAAAGGCTGATCCCGGGGCCCCGGATAAGAGGGTAATATCCACCGGATATTGCCCCATTTCGGCGAAAATTCTGAATAACTTCTAACTTGTTGACCCTATGAAAGGTATGTTTTTTCTCAACAAGTTTTTAACAAGTTATCAACATTTTCACCTCAATTTTATCCACACGGCCGGAGGCCTTCCGGGGCTTCTGAAAATCGGCGCTTCCCACTGCTGACGGGGCTTCCCGCCGTTTTCCGTCTTTACTTTTCCACCGCGCTTTGCTAAAATATCCTGACCATAACAATGAAATAAATTCAAGTTGGAATATTATGTGTGATCGTGTCTTGAAACTAGCTTTCGCGGCGGCCCTGATCTTCGCGCTCCAAGCCAATGGCGCGGAGGACGCGGCCTACGCTCAGGGGAACGGCGCTCCCGCCGATTTCGCCCTCGGCACCGAGCCCTGGTTCATCACGCCCGTGCCGGAAGGCGAGCAGGCCGTGGTGGAGGCTCTGGAATTTTCTTACATCAGCAACACCGTTTTGCGCGCCGCGGGCAACGTTGTCCTTTCCTACGGCGATTACCGCGTCTACTCCGACGCGGTGGAATACAACACCGCCACCAAGATCCTCACCTCCCCCGGCTGGACCAGGGTCACCTACGTGGCGCCGGAAGACCTTTACGAGGCCATGAACAAGACCAGCATCGCCGTGGACAACGAGATGGGTCCCTTCTGCTACGAAGTGCTGGGCGAGCGCGTCATCTTCAATTTGGAAAACTACGCCGGCCAGTTCGAGAACGCCCACGCCAAGGTGGACTTCGGCAACTTCAAGGACCTGGAGGAAGGCCGCTGGTACGAGAAAAAATGGTACATCTACGGCAAGACGCTGGTCAAGGATCCCTATGAGAACGTGCTGCACGTCACGGACGGCCGCTGCACGACCTGCCCGCCGGAATACCAGTCCGCCCTGTACAGTTTCGAGGCCAAGGACATCACCGTGGCCGTTCCCGACCTCAACAATCCCATGGAGCAGAGCCGCGTCACGGCCAGGAACTGCCTGGTCAAATTCGAGGGCGTGCCCTTCCTGTGGCTGCCCCAGGTGACCTACACTCCCAGCGAGGACGACAATCCCTTCCCGGTGCAGGTCAAGGCCGGCTATGATTCCAAGAAGGGCGGCTTCTTCGACCTGGCGCTGGACGTCTATCACAGCAAGGAACTGAGGCTGACGCCCCACATCGGCTATTATTCCAAGCACGGCATCACCTTCGGTCTGGACGGCTCCTACAACGTGGTCTTCACCAACGTGACCACCATCGCCGGCGAATGGGAATCCCTCTTCATCGACGACACCGCCCGCCGCTTCATCCAGGAAAAGGACAAGCACAACAAGGACGGTGACAAGCAGTTCCGCTACCGCCTGCTCTGGGAGCACGTGCAGACCTTCGGCCCGGGCGCCGGCTGGCTCAACAGGGGCCTGCTCTCCTGGCAGATCGACTGGATGAAGGACATGGACGTGGTCCACGAGTTCTACCGCGACGACTACAACACCTACGGCCAGCGCGACACCTGGCTGGACTTCACGATCCCCATCGGCGAGGACAACGAGGTCAGCTTCTACGCCGTGAAGCAGATCAACAGCTTCTACACCACCTATGAGCGGCTGCCGGAACTGCGGCACGTCTTCAGGAAGCGGAGGGTGATGGAGCTGCCGGCTCTGAAGATCCCGGTCTACTACGAGAGCAAGACCACCGCGGGCTACTACCATTACGTCCAAAGCGACAAGCAGGACGCCCACGCCAGCTACACCATGTGGCAGGCCCAGACGGACCACAAGATCTCCATGCCCAAGCGCTTCTTCAACTTCCTGAACGTGGAGCCCTACCTGGGCTTCGCCATGGACTTCGGCAACATCAACAACTACAACGACGGCGAGGAGTACGACTACGTCTGGAAGCGCTCCCGCATTTCCCCGGGGGCTTCCGGCGGCTTCAACAGAAGGCTTAAGCTGAGGAACAAGACCGTCAACTTCCCGGTGAACCACTGGAACCAGAATTACAACCGCTACACCAGGATGGCCATCGACGCCTACCGTCCCCAGGACGAGGGCTTCTTCTTCCGCGCCATGCCCTACGGCGGCGTCGACGTGAACTTCAAGCTGCACCGCACCTACAACCTGGAAGGCACCTACGCCGGCGAGCTGATGCGCAAGTACCTCCAGTCCGACAGCGAGAAGATCCGCCACATCATCGAGCCCAAGGCCTCCGTCTTCGGCAACACCGCCTTCGGCACCGAGAACGGCCTGGCGGCCGGCGGCGACCTGGGCATCAGGAACGCCTTCCAGATCGAAAGGAAAGGCAACAACGCCAACCTGCTCGACTTCACCGCCTTCGTCAGCCAGCGCTACTACGGCGACGAGGTCTACAAGTCCCAGGATTACCGCCATCACTACAAGTACCGCCGCAAATACACCGAGGGAAAAGCCTTCCGCGAATACCAGGCCTCCACGGCCATCGGCTTCGCCTTCACCTCCGATCCCACGGACTGGCTCAGCATCCAGGGCGACCTGCTCTGGGACCTGGACAAGTACAAACGGGTGACCTTCGCCAACCTGGGCGCCAACGCGGACGCCACCAGGGTGCTGCAGAAGGCTCTCTCCCATCCCTCCCTGCCCCGCTGGCTGAGAGGCCGCAAGGACGAGCTCATTCTGAACGTGAGCTACCGCTACCTCTACGACTACTCCAACCTGATCTCCGCGGGCGGCCGCTTCTGGTTCGACGACTTCACGCCCTGGCTCTCTTTGGAGATGCAGCAGAAAGCCTGGGCCAGGGAGCTCACCAGGGGCTGGGGCTTCGGTTCCTACATGCGCTTCGAGGCGGAGAAGGGCAGCCTGCAGGAAATGGAGTTCACGCTGTACAAGAACTGGAAGAAGTGCATAGACACCTCGGTGTCCTACCGTCTGCGGGACGACAACGACCACTCCGTCTACGCCACCTTCTGGCTCACGGCCTACCCCAAGAGCAAACTTGACCTTGGCAACTAAAAGCCAAGGGCCGAAAACAAAAAGCGGACCGTTTGAACGGTCCGCTTTTTTTTGCCCGCGGGATCAGAACTCGTATTCCATCACGTGGTCGTCCATGACGTAGCCGCGGCCGATGTCCGTGACGATGCCGCGGGTTATCTTGAAGCCCCACTTCAGATAGGCGTTGATGGCCGGCGTGTTGGTCTTCTTGACGGTCAGCGTGATCTTGGGCTTGCCGTTGAGCCTGGCGTAGTCCTTTATTAGTTCGAAGGCTTTTTCGCCCAGCCCCTGGCGGCGGCATTCCTTCACGAGGTAGATCTTGGAAAGGAAGAGCTGGTCGCTTTTCAGGCTCAGGGCGGTGTAGCCGACGCGGCCCTCCTCCGTCCTGATATAGAAGTAATGGTAATGGTCGTTTTTGATCTGACGGGCCATGACGCTTTCCGAGTGGAACATCTCTATCATGTATTCCGTCTGCCCTTCCGGCAGCAGAGGCTTCCAATGTTCCAGCCAGATGGCTTTGGCGAACTCGTGGAGTTCCGTCAGGTCTTCCGCTTTTTCCAGGATCATGTCGCGCATAGTGTGGTCCTTTTGTGAAAGTTTCCATAATTTTACTATATTTTTCTCCCCGCCGTCCATGCCTCTTCGGCCAACTTTTGCTATCATTTTTCCAAAGCGCGAACTTCGGAGGAAAACTTATGCGTGAAATGGAAAAATACCGCGAGCTGGTAAACTTTCTGAAAAACACCTATCCCGACATCATCAGGCCGGCCTGCGGCGCCATCCCTTACCCCTACCTTATTCCCGGCGGCTTCTACACCCAGCAGTGGGACTGGGACGCCTATTTCATGGCCAACCATCTCTGCAACAGAAAGGATCCCCAGCCGCGGTACCTCAGGTACTGGGTGGACAATTTCCTCTCCATCTTCGATCCCGAGGAGGACACCCCGGCCTGCGTCAGGGCCGACGAGAAGATCATCCGGCATCCCTCGCTGATCCTGAAGCCCTTCTTCGCCCGGGGCGCCCTGCGGGCCATGAAGGACAACCGCGACGAGGACTGGGGCCGGGAGGTTTTCCCGAAGGTGGCGGGCACATTGGAACGCTGGGAAAAAGTGAGGCGCGACGAGCCCACGGGGCTCTTCTTCTGGTACGATTCCATGATGTCCGGCGCGGACAACAACCCCGCCGTGGGCGACGGTCCCGAAAACGTAAACCAGGTCCTCAGCTGCGATGTCAACGGCTACATGTACGCCGAGTATCTCGCGCTTTCCGAAATGGCGGACATCCTCGGCCATAAAGAGAAGGCGGAAGAAAGCAAAAGGAAAGCGGAAGCCCTGCGGGAAGCCATCATAAAGCACCTCTACCATCCGGAGGAAAACATGTTCTGGAACCGGAGAAGGGACGGCCGGGTCGTGCGGAGGAACGCTTTCTCCAACTACATTCCTTTGACCTACGGCGTCCTTCCCTTGGAGGAGGGCCGCAAGGTCCTTCAGGAACATCTGATGAGCAAGAACATGCTCTCGCCTTACGGCGTGAGAAGTTTGGCCAAGGACGATCCCGACTACAACAACGAGTGCATGATCGTTCCGTATTCCAACTGGCAGGGCCCGGTCTGGGTGGTCGCCAACTATCTTCACACGGTCGCGCTCAACCGCTACGGCCTGCGCGAGGACGCCCGGGAAGTGACTGGAAGGGTGGCCGACGTGCTTCTGAAGGACCTGCACAACTGCGGCAGCCTGCACGAGAATTACTGCGCCGACTGCGGCGGGGGACTGGCGCCCAACGCCGACATGAACAAGGGCAAGGAAGGCGGCTTCGTGAGCTGGAACCTGCTCATCGTGGACATGCTGGAGGAAAACTTCCCGGAAGTTTTCCCGAAACAATGATCCTCAGGCTTCCAGCGAGCCTTTGATAAAAAACTCTTCTATGATCTCGGCCGCCTCTTTTGTGGAGGCGGCTTTCACTATGCGGCGGCGGAACTCCGCCACGCCCTGGAAGCCCCTGGCGTAGCCGCAGGCGATCCTTCTGATGTGCAGCGAGGCCAGTTTCTCCCCGTAGGTCTCCTTTAGGAATCCCAAGTGTTTCAGGGCCAGTCCGCCCCTTTCCGCCATGCCCGGCTCCGGGATCATTTCCCCGGTCCGCAAATAATGCTCCACTCTTTTGAAGAGCCAGGGAGCGCCCAGGGCGGCCCGGCCGATCATGATGCCGTCGCAGCCGGTCTCCTCTATGACAGAGGCGGCGCTCTCAGGGCTCACGATGTCGCCGTTGGCGATGACTGGCACCGCGGGGTCCTCTTTTTTCACGGCCTCCACCACCCTGGCGATGCCCGCCCAGTCGGCTTTCCCGGAGTAGAGCTGGGCTCTGGTGCGGCCGTGCACCGCCACGGCCTGGGCGCCGGAGCGGACCATGAGGGCCGCGAATTCCGGGGCGTTCACGCTCGCGCTGTCCCAGCCCAGGCGGATCTTGACGGTGAGGGGAACGGAAACGGCTTTTTTGACCGCCCTGACGACGGCGGCGGCGGTCTCCGGCTCCTTCATCAAAACGGCGCCCCCGCCGGTCTTCACGACTTTGGAGACGGGGCAGCCCATGTTGATGTCGATCATTCCGGCGCCCAGGGCCTCCAGCTGGGAGGCGGCGGCGGGCATGTATTCCAAGTGCGAGCCGAAGAGCTGCACGGTCAGAGGGTATTCGCTCTCGTCGCTTTTCAGGAGCGCCCGGACCTTGTCCTGGGCGTGGATGACGGAGTGGCAGCTGATGAGCTCGGTATAGAAAAGTCCGCACCCCCCGAGGGAGCGGACTATTTGGCGCATGGGATAGTCGCTGTAGCCGGCCATCGGCGCCAGGGCGACGGCCGGCTGAAAACTAAGCCCTCCTATTTTGAGAGGAGGAAGCACTATTTGCCGACGGCCTTTTTGTAGAGTTCCTCGTTGGCGGGGAGGTAGGTTTTAAGCTTGGC
>DBWD01000014.1 GCA_002308555.1 bacterium UBP3_UBA1247 | reverse complement strand
GTCGCCGCCCACTTCCTTGGCCGGCGTCATGGAGGCGAAGAGCTCGAAGCGGGGGTCTTCGTGGATCTGGGGCAGGGCGGAAGCCTGGACGGTGCGGGCGAAATCAAGCTCGGAATCCAGGCGGGATTTTTCCGCCGCGATGGCGTTTTTCAAGGTGCTCACCATGGTGTTGATGCCGCCGGAGAGCTCCTCGAATTCCTTGGAGCGGTTTTCCGTAACTTTCTCATCCAGATGCCCCGCGGTGATCTTGCTCAGGGAAACGTTGATGTGGTCAATGCCGTCTATGACGATCTTCTGCACCAGCTTGGACACGGAAACGAAGACCACCAGCGTCAGGAGTATGGAGGAGGCGATAAGGAGAAGCACCATGCCGTTGCGTTTCTGAGTGATCTCGGAAATGGGCATGATGCCGATCAAAGTTAAATCTTCGCTCGGCGTGTACAAGCCGTGGAATTCCACCCCGTCGATCACCCCGTTGAAGACGCCGTCGCCGTTGACCAGGGAGGCGAAGAACTCTTTGCTGAAGCCCAGGGAAGTAAGGGTGCGGCCCTCGAAATCAGTACGGGCGGCGCCCACGACTTTTTCCCCGCGGCAGATGAGGATCTCGCCGCCCAGGCCCACGCGCAGGCTGGGGGAAAGCTGGGCCGGACTGTTGCTTTCGACGGATTTTTCGAAGAGGGTTCCGGAAATGCCGATCTGGACGATGCCGGGGGCGTCCTGCCGGGAGGCGCCGCAGTACATGAAGAGCTTGTGGTCCATGCCCCTGGGCAGAGGCGGCTGGATCAGGACGAAATCTTTCTGGTTGATGCCCTTCAGGAACGGTTCGGACTGGGCGTGCAGCCTAAGGTTGAAGCCGATAAACTTCTCGGGGTTTTCCAAAGTGGGATCCGCCGCCGAGTTCTCGATGATGCCGTGCTCGTTTATGATGTGCAGTTCCGTGCAGCCGACGGTCTTGCGCAGCTTTTCCAGCAAATAGCTGTTGGTGGCGTATTCCGGGCGGCACTTGAGGAAATAAGCCAGCGTGCGGATGTTGTTGGTCAGGTTATTGTTGTAAACGCCCAGGACCGTGACGAAGTTTTTCTCGTTGATCTTGATCTGCTTCTGCACGTCTTCCAGGCGCGTCTCGATGTGGCTTTCGGAATCGGCATAGGCCTCCCTGGTCTGAATGTAGAAAGTCAGCAGGAAGAGGGCGGCGAAGGAGACCGCCACGAAGAAGAAGAGCCAACGCTGAAAAGTTCCGCGCATAAAAGATTACGTCACTGTACGGAGAGGATCTTAAGGAATCCGGTCATGCGCAGGATCTCCATGACGCCGGGCTGAATGTTGCGCAGAACGAAGCTGCCGCCTTCCTTTTTGAAGCGTTTCTGCAGGGTCAGAAGCAGCCTCAGGCCGGCGCTGGACAAATAGTCCACGTCGGTCAGGTCCAAAACCAACGATTTGGATTTGGCGATGCTCGGCTCTAGCTCGCTTTCCAGCTGCGGGGACGTCAGGGTGTCGAGCCGCCCTTTAACCAGGACCGTCAGGTCCGGCGGTGGAGTGGTGATCTCGTAAGTCATAAAGCTCCTTAGGAAAGTTTCCTCCATTATACCAAAAGGACCAGGTCTTTTTCCCGCGGCCGGTCCGAAGGGCCCCTCCGGAGGCGCGGATCCGCATGAACAAAGGGAAAAGGACGCCCCCGCCCGGCGCCCCCTTCCGCCCTGAAACATGGCAACTTGCTTTTTTGAAACACCCTTTGGTAAAATGTTTATCCCAAGTTAAAATGTGAAACCATCTTAACCCCAACCCCCGTTTAGGGAAGGAAAACCAACATAATGAAAAAAGCTCTAGTTTTAACCACCGCGCTTCTGCTTTGCGCGGCCATGGCGCAGGCTGACCCCACCACGATCTACGAAAACGATTTCGAGGGTTACGAAGCGGGCGTCAGCATCATCGGCCTCGACGGCTGGTCGATCTGCTACACCGGCGCGACTGAAAACAACAACGCCATCGTCGAAGAAGGCGGCTACAACGGCGGCAAATGCCTCCACATCTTTGCCAAGGACAATCTGTTCGGCACTCACACCGACATTGACAACGTTGGCGGCAAGTCCTCCCAGTACGACTACAAAGTCTCCATGATGGTCAAGCGTCCGACGCAGAAAGCCGACGGTTCCGGCGAATACACCGGCGACATCATCTTCGGCAGCAACGACGGCCTGGGCGAGAACCACTGGATCAAAAAAGACGGCCAGTTCGGCATTCGCTTCAGCTCGACTTCCCCGCAGCTGACGCTTGACAATTCCGAGCCCCGCGACGAATGGGTCTATTTCAGCTACACTTTCAACACCGTTGCCAACGGCGCCTTCCTGCGCGAATGCACCTTCGGCGACGTGACCTACTCAAATCTGAACATCCCCATGGGCGGCCAGACCGCTCCCGACAAATTCCGTCGTTTTAGAACGTTCCTTTGGGGCGGCGGCGCCAGCATCTATATCGATGATTTCAAATGCGAATTCGTCGACGTTCCTCCNNTCCTCCCACTTCCAACGTGACCGCCAGCGCTCCCGGCGTCGTGAAGCTCGGCGAAACTTTAGGTCTTGAAACCGTGATTTCCGCCACCGGCAACAGCGCCACCGTCACCGTTGACATCGATTCCGACGACAACTGGCTCTCCATGAACGGCGAGTTC
>DBWD01000134.1:14008-16613 GCA_002308555.1 bacterium UBP3_UBA1247 | reverse complement strand
AGCCCCTGGAGGGTGTCGGCGTTGATTGATTCAGGCATTTCTTCTTCGGCAAAAGAAATGAATGTTATCAACGAAAGGAAAAGCAAGATTTTAGCTGTTTTGCCCATGAGATTCCTCCGAATTATTTGCTTTATTGTCTCAAAATGAGCAATATATGTCAAATCGCAAACTCAATCAATGAGAATAATTAGCGTCTTGTTCGCCAACCAGGTAATGTCAGAATTCGTCTGACGTTTTTTATTTCGGTTCGTAGCCTTCGTAATAATAGGAACGCTCCAGGCCTTTGAAGATGACGTCCCTGTTTGTCGTATCGGAGGTCAGGGCATTTTGCAAAAGCGTTCTTATTTCCAGGTCGTTCACAGGACTTCTTTCCATGGCGGAAAGGTACTGGTCTTTTTCTATGAGACTCCAGTTGACGACTTTTTCCAGCCGCTTTTTCAGGATCATGTCGAGCCAGATGCGAGTGGCCCTGCCGTTGCCTTCCATAAAAGGATGGGCAATGTTCATCTCCACGTATTTTTTGACGATCGCCTCGAAACTGTCCTCGGGCATTTTTTCTATGACAGGAAGGATCTGGGGCAGATACAGAGCGTTGGCGAAACGGAAATTTCCTTTGGAAATGTTGAGTTCCCTGATCTTGCCGGCGAAATCGTAAAGGCCTTTGAAAAGCGCCTGGTGAATAGCGCAAAGCCCGGCTGCGGTCCCTATCTCGCAGCCGTAAACTTCGCCGGTCTCATATAGATTTTTGGCGTTCCTCAAACTGGCTTCGTCTATTTCTCTTTGCGTCATAAATAACCCAATTACCGGATTATATTATATCATTTTTAGCTCGGTTTTTCAGGCCTTTGCGCGAAGTTCGGAGATGAAGGTCTTCACCAAGAAGACCAGACCTGTGAGAAGCACGATGGTCGCGCCGGAGGGCCAGTCGAAGCGGAAGGAGATGAGAAGGCCCGCCACGATGAGGGCCGCGCTGATAAGGGAGGAGCCCAGCATGACGATGTGGAGGCGGTTGGTGTGCCTGAGCATCATGGTGGGCGGCAGCGCCATCAGGGCGATGACCATAATAAGTCCCACCACCCGCATGACGCAGATGACTGTCAGCGCGATAAGCGAGAGCAGGAGCAGGTAGAAGAAGGTGGTGGGCAATCCTCTCAAAGTGGCGTATTCCTCGTCGAAGCAGACGATCCGGAGAGGCTTGTAGAAAAGGGCGGTGATGAGGATTATGATGAAGTCCAGTATGAGGACGTTCAGAATGTCCAGATGGGAGATCAGAAGGATGTTGCCGAAGAGGTAACTCATCAGGTCGCTCTGATAGCCCGGGGAAAGGGCGGCCAGAAGAACGCCCAGGGCCATGCCGATGGACCAGAGGGCGGCGATGACGGGCTCCTCGAAACGCTTGACTTTCCTGGAGACTATGCCGAGGATCAAAGCGGCCAGCTGACCTGAGATGAAGATGCCCCAGACCGGCGCGATGTTGAAGAACAGCGCCACGCCGACGCCGCCCAAGACCGCGTGGGCGATGCCGCCGGTGATGAAGGTCAGCCGTCTGACCACAACCAGGCTGCCCACGATGCCGCAGGCCACGGAAATGAGCAGTCCCGCCGCGAGAGCTTTCAGAAGGAAGGGATCGAAAGTCATTGTTCCTCCTCCTCTTCCCCGTGGCAATGGTGGCAGTGGTTGACAAGATGGACATGGCCGCCGTAAAGGGATTCTATGACTTCCGGAGTCAGCTTGGAGCCGTCGTGCTGGTAGAGTTTCTCGTTCAGGCAGAGGATCGAGGTGACGCTGGAAGAGACAAAGCCGATGTCGTGGGAGACGATGATGATGGTGTGCTCCTTGTTGAGCTCCTGGAAAAGGCCGTTCAGGCTGACGCCCACGGCGGGATCCACGTTGGCGGTGGGCTCGTCCAGAAGCAGCAACTCGGGCTTGCTCACCAAGGCGCGGGCGATAAGCACGCGCTGAAGTTCCCCGCCGGACAGTTCGCCCACGGCGCGCTTCTGGTAGCCGTCCAGGTAAACGCTCTTCAGGACCTCCGCGATCTTTTCTTTCGCTTCCTTTTTGCTGATGGGCAGGAAGCCGGAGTGGTTGAGAAGGCCGGCCTCGATGAGGGCCGCCACGTTGATGGGGAATTGGCGGTCGACGTTGAAATACTGGGGCACGTAGCCCACGCGGCATCTGGTCTCCTCGGGCTCTTTCCCGAAAAGTTTGATCTCTCCGGAATGGGGTTTCAGAATGCCCAGGACCAGCTTGAAGAGCGTGGTCTTGCCGCCGCCGTTGGGGCCGACGATGCCCACGTACTCGCCTCTTTTGACGGAGAAGGAAACGTCGTCCAGGACCTTGTGGGGCCCGTAGCCGAAATTAACGTCCCTGAAAGTTAGGATCTTCTCTTCGCTCATTCCCCGCCCTTGATGTTTCTGGCCAGCGCTCTCAGCTCTTCGTAGTAGTTGGTGGAAAGCGCGTCCCTTTTTATGATCTTCAAATTCGCCGTGTCGGCGATGTTTTTGGCGAGCCTCTCGTTCATGCCGGGCTGGACGATCAGGTTGGCGATGTTTTCGCTTTGGGCTTTGTCCAGGGCGGAGGAAAGGCTTTTGGGCGTGGGCTCGGA
>DBWD01000134.1:1754-13953 GCA_002308555.1 bacterium UBP3_UBA1247 | reverse complement strand
AAGACCAGGAAGACTTTGTTGCCGTCCTTGAAAGTTTCCTTCAGTTCCTCGTCGAAAGCCTTAAGCTCTTCTTTTATTTCCTCAGCCCTCTTTTCGATCTCTTCTTTCTTCTCAGGGTAGAGTTCGCAAAGGGCCGCGGCCATGTCCTGGACGCGCTCTTTCATGAGCCTTGGGGAAAGCCAAATATGCGGGTCGTGATGGTGGCCCTCCTCGTGGTCGTGGTCGTGATCCGCGTCTTCCGGCGCGAGGTCGAGCAGTTTCGGGCCCTGGCCGCCTTTGGCGCGCTTTGCAAGCTCCTTTTCAAAGGGCAGGCCAGTCATGACGAAAAGCTTGCTGTCGTAGAAGCCCGCGCCCTTCCTGGGGGAAGGCTCGTACTGGTGGGGGTTGGCGCCGGAGGGCATGAAGGATTCGCACTTGACCCCGGGGCCGGCCAGCCTCTGGACAAAAGGCAGCAAGGGCGGGATGGAGACGTAAACGTCGACTTTCTCCTCCCGGTCCTGGCCGCAGGAGGCCAAAAGAAGCGCCGCGAGGGCCAGGAAGGCCAGTTTCGCGGTTTCACCGAGTAAGTTATTGTTCTTCGCTATTGGCATCGCTATTCAGCGCCGTGGTTATCTTTTCAAGTCCTTTTTGGGCTTCTTCCCGGAGCTTATCAAGGTCCCAGGAGAGGAGCTCGTCCAGAGTATGGCCTTCCTCTATGGTGGAGAAGCAGCCCTCGGTCCGCCTGAGGCTAGTGAGAGCCGCGCCGCAGCCCAGCTTCCGCCCCAGGTCGTGAGCCAGGGTCCTGACGTAGGTGCCCTTGGAGCAGCGGCAGGTGAAGTTCGCTTCGTTTCCCTCGAGGTCCAGCAGCCGGAAGTCGTAGATCGTGACCGGGCGCTTTTCCCTCTCTATTTCTTTGCCGCTTCTGGCGGCTTTGTAAAGTTTCTGTCCGTTTATCTTGAGCGCCGAGAACATGGGCGGGGTCTGCATTATCTCGCCCCTGAATTCCTCCATGGCTTTCTCGATCGTCTCTTTCGTGAAATTTTCCGGCAGCGGCTTCTCGGCCACCGTTTCGCCGGTTATGTCCTGGGTGTTGGTCTCTATCCCGAAACGGGCCCTCAGGAGGTAGGTTTTGGGCGAGGCCATCAGCGCGTCCGAAAGCTTCGTGCTCTTTCCCATGAGGATCGCCAGAAGCCCGGTGGCCATGGGGTCCAGGGTGCCCGCGTGGCCGATCTTCTTTATTTTGAAATGACCGCGCAGCTTGGCGACCACGTCGTGGGAGGTCCACTCCTCCGGCTTGTCCACGATAAGGACTCCCTGCGCGTCGTTTTGCTCCTTCGCCATCACTCCTGGGGTTCTTCTTTGGGTTTAGGCGGGAAGAGCGCGCGGCGGGCGGCCTGCAGCAGCCCGTAGACCAGGTAGCCCACGAAGATGAAGGGCAGGACGAGGCCGGGCCGGGCCAGCAGCGCCACCAGAAGGAACACGATGAGGACCAGGTAAACGAATGGGTGCCGCTGCCAGACGATCTGCTTGGCGGGGGCCGGGAAGCGCACCGTGGCCACCATCAGGAGCCCCAGGCCCACCATCAGGAAGGGCATGAGGAAATTGTGGATGAGGCCGAGGACGTAGTTGCTGTCCGGGTCCAGGTATCCGTGGGAAAGCAGAAGAAGGTAGGAAATGACCACCCCCGCGGCCTCCGGCGTCGGGATGCCGGAGAAGGTCTTGCCCTCGTCCTCTATCTGGGCGTTGAAGCGGGCCAGGCGCAGGGCGGCGCAGCAGGTGTAGACCATGCAGCAGGGAATGGCCAGTTTTTTCACCGGGTCGGGTATCGTCTGCAGAACGAAGACGTACATCAAGACCGAGGGCGCCACCCCGAAGGTGACCAGGTCGGCCAGGGAGTCCAGCTCCATGCCGAAGCGGCTGGAGGTTTTGGTGAGCCGGGCGACGAAGCCGTCGAAGACGTCGAAGATCATGCCCAAAAAGACGCACATGGCGGCCTTGGTCAGGCGCTTGGGGCTCAGGTCGTCCGCGGCCATGGCGCTGAGGGAAAGCATGATGGCGTTGACGCCCATGACCAGGTTGCAGGCCGTGACAAGGTTCGGCAGGATGTGGATCTTGCCCTTGACCTTGTCTTTCATTTTGTTTTTCAGGTTGTTTTTCAAAACTACCGCTCCGAAATAAAAACTCTAAATAAAACTAAACGTTATGCCTTAAAGTATTATTTTACCATATCCTTCCCGGCGAACACGGGAAACGCGAAGATCAGAAGCAGCAGAACGGCCATTACAAGCACGCTCATGTCGCCCCAGGCGGTGTAGAAAGCCGCGCGCTCCGGATAAACGGAGGCTTCGCATTCGAAGCTGCCCTCCACCATCACGCTCTTCCCGTCCTTCGTGAAGCGGGCCTTCTCCCGGCCCAGGCGGTCGATGAGCATGGTGACGCCGGTGTTGGCGGAGCGCAGCAATTCCCGCCTGTTCTCCACGGCCCGGAAGCGGGCCAGGGCGGCGTGCTGGTAGGGGCCCGGGGAATCGAAGAACCAGCCGTCATTGGTGATGTTGACCAAAACTTCGGCGCCTTCCTCCACCGCTTCCCGGGCGGAGTTGGGGAAGACGTCCTCGAAGCAGATCAGCGCGCCGAGCTTGAAGGTCTCCTTGCCTTTTTTCAGTTTCAAAACGTGGGAGCGCTCCCCGGCGGAATAGCTGCTGGCGATGGGGGTCAGAAGTTTCAGGAAAGGCAGGAAGCGCTCCAGGGGAACGTATTCGCCGAAAATGACCAGGTGCTTCTTGTAATAGCGCTCCTGGGGCAGCATGAGCGCGTTGTCCAACAGCGCCGCGGCGTTGTAAAAATCGATCTCACCGCCGCTCCCCTTCTCAGCCCAGGTCAGACCGCACAGAAGCGGGACCGGGACCTCCTTGCGGAAGGCCCGCAGCACGTCCACCGCGGGATTGGCGTAATCGTTGTAGATGCCTGGTATCCCGGTCTCGGGCCAGAGGACCAGATCCGCGGCCTTGGCGGCTTCCCTGGTGGCCTCAAGATAATCCTTCAGGGTCTGCTCGTCCCTTTGCTCGTCGTGCTTCAGCTCCGGGGGAAGGTTCAGCTGGATCATGGAGGCCCGGAAAGTTTTCAGCGGCTTCTCCGCGTCCAGGACGCGGATCCTGGCCGCCCCGTAGCCGGCCGCAAGAAACCAAAGCAGGAAGGCCGCGGCGGCGGAGGCGAATCTTTTTTTGCCTTCGCAAACCGCCAGCTCCGCTATGGCGCCGGAAACGAAGACCAGGGCGAAACTCAGGAAGTGCGGGCCGAGCAGATCGGCGGCCTGGATAAGCACCGGCCGGTCGTAAAGGGCGTAGCCCAAGGAGAGCCAGGGGAAGCCGGTGAAAAGATAGGAGACGGTCAGCTCGAAGAAGAGATAGCCCAAGGAGAGGCCCAGGGCGGCGGGAAAGCCCTTCCTCACCAGGAAAAGCGCGGCGAGGGTGAAGAGCGCGAAAAGAAAAGCGATGAAGGCGCAGAGGGCCAGCATGCCGGCCAGAGTCACGTAGGAGATCCACCAGACGCAGCCCACGTACCAGAGGAAGCACAGCAGGAAAGCGGACAGGGCCTCCCCGATCCAGCCTTCCCTAAAGGAGCGTCCCCGCCTTTTCAGAAGCGCGCAGAAGAAGGGCGCGAAAGCCGCGGGCGCCAGGAAGGCCAGGCCGAACTTCGGGAAGGACAGTATGAGCAGCAGGGCGCTCAATACGGCGGATATGGGCAGGACGAAGCTCATCTACTCCTCTTCCCTCTTGATGACAGGCTGCCTGGCGCTCCAGACCAGCAGCGCTATGCCCGCGAGCAAAGTCAGGACGCTGTAGATCTGCCCCTTGGTCAATCCCAGGAATCCGGCCAGGACGCTGTCCTCGGCCCGGAAGGGCTCGGTCATGATCCTCAGGATGCCGTAGGAGACGCCGAATACTCCGCTCAGGAAACCGTTGCGCCGGGGTTCCCGGGAGAAGAACCACATGATGAGCAGCAGGACCACGCCGTCGGTGAAAGCCTGGTAAAGCTGCACCGGATGGCGGGGCAGGTTGTCCACCTGGGGGAATATGACGGCCCACCTGACCTCCGTGACCTTGCCGTGCAGCTCGCCGTTGATGAAGTTGGCGAGACGGCCCAGGCCCAGGCCCACGGTGGAGACCAAAGCCGTGTTGTCCAGAAGGTGCATGAAAGGGACCTTGACTTTCCGGGAGTAAAGCCACAGGCCCGCCGCCGCCCCCAGCATGCCGCCGTGAAAGCTCATGCCGCCTTCCCAGACTTTGATGATGTCCAGGGGATGGGTCAGGAAGTAGGGGGCGTTGTACAGGAAGCAGTTGCCCAGCCGCCCGCCGATGAGGATCCCCAGGAAGCCGTAGAAAGCCATGTCCTGGATGTTCTCTTTTTTCGGCAGCGCGAAAAGGCCCTTCTCCTGCCTCTTCCCCAGCCACCAGACCGCGATCAGAAGCCCCAGCACGTACATCACGCCGTACCAGCGGATGGCCAGGGGGCCGATGTGCAGCAGAACGGGATCGAGATCGTGGACCCAGTAAGTCGTCATAAATTCATCCTTCTATCTGATATTCCTCTATCTTGCGATAGACGGTCTTAACTCCGATGCCAAGTTCCTTGGCGGCCGCGGCGCGGTTGCCGCCGTGGCGTTTCAAGGCCTCCTCTATGGCCTGCTTCTCTATTTCCTTCAGGGACAGGGGCTCGCCCTTGGGTGGCTCCTCCTTGGCCGCGGCGCGCGACGCGGCCTCGAACTTGGTGTTTTTCAGGATCTCCGGAGGCAGGCACTCCGCCCCGATCTCGCGGCCGGGAGCGGCGAGCAGCGTGGCGTACTCCACGGCGTTCTTGAGCTGGCGGACGTTGCCCGGCCAGTCATAGCGGCGCATTGTTTCCAAAGCCTCCCCGGAAAAGGAGCCCAGCTCCTTCCGGCCAGCTTCGGGCGAGGTAGTCAGGAAATGTTCCGCCAGCGGCTTTATGTCCTCCTTCCTTTCCCGCAGGGGCGGAAGCGCGATGGTGAAAACTCCGATCCGGTAGTAAAGGTCCGAGCGGAAAAGCCCCCTGGTGATCCTGTCCTCTATGTCCGCGTTGGTGGCGCAGAGGATCCTGACGTCTGTCTTTATGGGCTTGGAGCCGCCCAGCCTGGTGAACTCCCCGTCCTGCAGGACCCGCAGCAGCTTGGCCTGAAGGTTGGGTTTCATCTCCGCGATCTCGTCCATGAAGAGCGTGCCCCCGTCGGCCAGCTCGAACTTGCCCTTGCGCTGCTGCTCGGCGCCGGTGAAAGCGCCCTTCTCATGGCCGAAGAGCTCGCTCTCCAGAAGATTTTCCGGAATGGCCGCGCAGTTCAGCTTGATGAAGGGCGCGTCGGCCCTGGGGCTGAGCGCCTGGATGGCGGAGACCGCCAGCTCCTTGCCGGTGCCGCTCTCGCCGGTCACGCAGACGGTGGTGTCGGTGGGGGCCACCTGCCTGATCTTGGCCAGAACTTCCTTCAGGACCGGCGACTCGCCCACGATGCTCTTGAAAGCCGTCCTTTCCAGGCGCGCCTTCAGGTCCTTGTTTTCCCGGCGCAGCAAATTGTGCTGGAGCGCTTTTTCCACCAGGGCGAACAGACGCTGCCAGTCCACGGGTTTCTCCACGAAGTTGAAGGCGCCCTTTTCCATGGCCGCCACGGCGTTGGAAACGGTGCCGTAGGCGGTCATCAGGATGACGGGCACGTCGGCGGCGAGTTTCTCCACCAACTCCAGGCCGTCCAGGCCGGGCATCTTCAGGTCCGTCAGCAGAAGGTCGGGCTTCTTCTCCCTGGCCAGTTTCAAAGCCTCCAGGCCGTCGGAGGCCTGAAGCACGCCGAAGCCGCGGTCGGCGAATTCCTCCGCCAGGGTCTCCCTGGCGACGTCCTCGTCCTCCGCTATCAGGATAAGCTGTTTCTCTTTTTTCTCGCTCATGATCTCAACTCAGGGGGAAGCGCAAAACGAAAAGGCAGCCTTCCCCGGCATCCGCCAGTTCCAGCGCGCCGCCGTGGTACAGGGCCGCTTTCCTGGCCACCGCCAGGCCCAGGCCTATGCCGCTTTTCTTGGTGGTATAGAATGGCTCGAAGATCTGTTCCCTTTTCTCCTTCGGGATCCCTGGCCCGTTGTCCCGGACGCTGAGGATTATCTCCCCGCCTTTCTGGGCGGCCGTCAGGACGACCTTGGCCCCTTCCCGGCCCTTGACGGCCTGTAGGGCGTTCCACATCAGGTTGGTGAGGGCGTGCCGCAGGCTGTCCTCGCAGGCCCTGACGGCCTGGAGCGCTTGGTCGGCCGCGAAGGCCACCTCCGTGCCCTCCTTCGCGCCGGCCTCCTGGAAAAACTGGCCCAGCTCGTTAACGAGGGCCGTCAGGTTCATTTCCTTCAGCTCGAAATTGGAGGCCCCGGCGTAATTGAGGAAAGAGGCCAGCATCTCGCCGGAGGCCGCCGCTTCCCTCTCTATCCTTTCCAGCTTCCTCAGCTGGCTTTCCGACGCCCCGGACTCCTTCAGATTTTCCTTGAGGAGCTGGGCGTTCAGGTTGATGCCGTTCAGGGAATTTTTCACCTCGTGGGCCAGGCCCGCGCTGACCGCCGCCAGTTCCCGCTTCCTAAGCTCGCTCTCCCTCCGCAGGATGTCGCCCCTGACTTCGCGGGAGGCGCGCCCGGCCTCCGCCAGGCAGAAAACGAGAAGCGCCAGATCCAGCAGAAGCAGGGCCGCCACCGCCCCTTTCCTGAGGCCTCCGCAGCGCAGGGGCCAGACGTGCCGCCTCGAAGGTTTCAAGCCGATGGTCAGGGCGCCCCAGATCTGATTGTAATTGGCCAGGGGCAGGGTGATCATGATCCTGGCGTTCTCCCCGGAGCCGGACAGTTTCTGATAGCTCGCCCCCTTAAGGGCGCCGCTTTGGTTCAGCGTCAGGCTCACGGTCTCCCCCAGCATGCTCTCGTCGCTGTGCAGAAGGACCAGGCCGCTCAGGGAGACCACTTCCACGAAAACTATCCCCTGCTTTTCCAGGCTGGCGGAGTTCAGCTCCATCTCCTGCTGAAGCATGCCCAGCTCTCCCCGGGCGGTCATCTCGTGCTGGCAGGCCTTGACCCAGGTGGCCGCCGTCGCCTGATAGCTGGCCCCCAGCTCCCGGGCGACCGCCACCAGGAAAAACAGGCCCGCCAGCAGTCCGGCCAGGAAAGCCAGCGCGCCGGCGCTCAGAAGGAAAAACCAAGTCTTAAGATCGTATGTCCTTTCTTCCGCGCTCATAGAAAATCAGGGGATCACGAAGAAAAACACGCTCAGATACTGGCAGATCGCGCCGGCCAGCACGAAAAGATGCCAGACCGCGTGCAGGTAAGGCTTGTCGTCGAAAACGTAAAAGATGGCGCCCAGGGTGTAGGCCACGCCGCCGGACACCAGGAAGACGATCCCGCCCACGGGCAGGCGGTCGAACATCGGCTTGGCCGCGATCACGATGATCCAGCCCATCAGGATGTAAAGGATGGTGGACAGAAGCGGCCAGCGGTTGATGAAAAAGATTTTCTGCACGATGCCCAGGATGGCCAGCCCCCAGATGACGCCGAAAATGGACCAGCCCCAGCCCGGCGGCAGCACCGCCAGGGTGAAGGGCGTGTAGGTCCCGGCGATCACCAGATAGATGGCGCAGTGATCGAAAACCCTGAGGGTCTTCTTGGCCGACCCCGCGGGCAGGGAGTGGTAAATGGTGGACATCAGGAACATCAGCCACAGGGTGGCTCCGTAGATGGAGCAGCTGACGATGTGCCTGACCGTCCCGTGGCAGGAGGAGAAGACCACCAGCAGCACCAGGCCGGCCACGGCCAGCAGCGAACCCACGGCGTGGGTGGCCACGTTGGCTATCACTTCCCCCTTCGTCGGGACCCGGTCAGAACTCATTTAGGCTCCTCATTGGGCTTGGAAAGATTCCTCAGGCATTTCCCGGCGCCCCTGGTGAAAACGTAAGCCCTGGCCATGAGCGCCAAGGCGCACGCCAGCAGGATAAAGAGGACCGCCAGGTGGAAGAAGCGCCAGGGCCACTTGGCCCATTCCGGGCTGCGGCCGCCGTAGCGCCTGAGATCGAGATAATAGTCCGGGCTCTCGGGCTGCCTTTCCAGCCTGAAGCAGCGGTCGCCCTCGTAGGCCGCGAAGAGCGAGCTGCCGTCCGTGAAAGTCCAGGACGCGAAAGAGCAGGCGCCCGTGCCCACCAGTTCCGGCGGCCCCAGGTGCCTTGTCAGCTCAAGGAAAGAATCCTCCTCGAGGGAAACGCTGCCCAAAGCGGAGAGCCGGCATTTTTCCCGCGGCCGGGAATAGACCTCGCCCTTGTTGAGGGCGTCCAAAAAGCAGGAGGAAAGGGAGCAGTTGCCGCCCAGTGGCAGCGTGTTCCAGCGCGCCCCTTCGCTGATGACGATGCGCATGACGCCCCTGGAGAAGATCCTGACGCCGCCCAGGCGCAGCAGAGTGCCGGCGGTCAGCGGCTGGGTCATGACCTCGCAGTTCTCCACAAGGTCGCTCTCCGGGGTGGCGAAGGTCAGCGAGGGGTTCAGCTTTTCCCCGGAAGCGCCCAGGGCGCCGAAAGCCAGGACGAGCAGGCAGACGGAAACGTTGCGCCTTACGAAGCGGTAAAGGGAGCCGGCGTGCCACAGCCAGACCAGGGAAACGATGATCAGGGCGAAGAAGAAAGCGTAGAGGGCCGCCAGCAGTTTCGTATAGCGTCCCAGGAAGGCGCTGCGGCTGCCCACTTCCCTGGCGGTGAGCCAGAGCGAGCCCCGGAAAGACGCGCCCGGGCTTCTCACGCCGATCTCCCAGGCGTAGACATGGCCGGGCAGCACGCCCTTCTGGCCTTCGGAGATGAAGAAGGGCCCGTTGACCGGGTCTATCTTCCTGACGTCCTCCTCGTTCTCCAGTATGAAGGTGAAAGGCAGTCCCAGGGCGGGCTCGCCGCCGAAGACCTTGACGCTCTCCGCGTCCCGGAAAGCCACCAGCCGCTCCAGGCAAAGCTCCTGCGTGTCAGGCTCCGTGACCCTGACCCAGAGCTCGCCTTCCCGGGGAATGCCGCCGGGAGACACGAAAGCGAGGGTCAGCCCCCAGGGCACGGAAAAGGAGGCGGTCAGGTTGGTGCTGAATTCGTCCGTCAGGGAAAAATCCCCCAAAAACAGGCCGCACTCCTGGGTGCAGTTCGCGACCCCACCCTTGGGCGAGAAAGCGCGCTGCAGGGGAAAGAAGATCGCCAGGAAAAAGGCGGCCAGAGCCAGTATAAATAAAAGTTTGTTCATATCTTTTTATTATACTGTTTTTTACCCTCGGCCGCGCCGCCCCGCCGGGAGCCCTTCCGCGCGGGCCGCGGGGACCCCCTTCCGCCGGCCCCGAAAAGGCAAAAAAAAGCCCTCCGGGATGGAGGGCTTTTTAATTGAGTGGCGCGAGAGACGAGACTTGAACNNGACAGGGCGGCGCTCTAACCAGTTGAGCTACTCCCGCGCTTTCTCAGTGTGTGGGAAGAATTATAGTGATTTGACTTTTAAAAGTCAAGGCTCATCTTCCCTTCCGAAAGGCGTCCGCGGAGCGCTTACTTGTCCTTGCGCTGCATGACGGCGTTCAGGTCGATGCCGGAGGTGAAAGGCTCCTTGGGAGCGTTGCTGGGAGCCTCTTCCTCCTCGGCCGGCTTCTCTTCCGGTTCGGGGGCGGGAGCGGTCTCGCGCTCATATTCCTTCAGGCTGACGGCGATCTTGCGATCGGTGGGATCGATCCTGACGATCTTGCCGGTGACTTCCTGGCCGACCTGCACCACTTCCTTCACGTTCTGGACCTGGTTCTGGCTCAGCTCGGAAATGTGGATGAGGCCTTCGATGTCGTTGTCAAGCTGCACGAAGGCGCCGAAAGTCGTGATGTTGGTGATCTTGCCGGTGACGGTGTCGCCTTCGCGATAATGATCGTAGATGTGATCCCAGGGGTCTTCCGTGAGCTGCTTCAGACCAAGGGCGATCTTGCGGTCTTCCGTGTTGATGTTCAGGACGACGGCCTCGACCGTCTCGCCCTTCTTCAGAACTTCGGAAGGATGGTTGATCTTGCGGGTCCAGGACATGTCGGAAACGTGGATCAGGCCGTCGATGCCGTCTTCCAGTTCCACGAAGGCGCCGTAGACCGTAAGGTTGCGCACCACGCCTTTGATCTTGCCGCCGATGGGATAACGCTCGTTGATGGTTTCCCAAGGATTGCTGTGGGTCTGGCGGAGGCCCAGGGAGATCTTCTGCTCGTCGGTGTCGATGCTAAGCACGGCAGCCTTGACGATGTCGCCAACCTGGACGAATTCGGAGGGATGGTTGACCTTGCGGGTCCAGGAGAACTCGGAGATGTGGATGAGGCCTTCCAGGCCTTCTTCCAGTTCCACGAAAGCGCCGTAGGGCAGCAGATTGACGACTTTGCCTTCCACCACGGTGCCGGCGGGATACTTCTTGTCCACGTCCAGCCAGGGGTTCGGGGTCATCTGCTTGATGCCCAGGGAGACGCGCTCCTTGTCGTAGTCGATGCCGATGATCATGACATCGATCTCTTTGCCGACTTCCAGGATCTCGGAGGGATGGTTGATGCGGCCCCAGCGCATGTCGGTGAGATGCAGCAGGCCGTCGATGCCGGCCAGATCCACGAAGGCGCCGAAGTCGGTGATGTTCTTGACAGTGCCTTTCCTGACGTCGCCGACCTTGACCTGATCGAGGAAGGCGCGGCGCTGCTGGGTGCGGGCCTCGTCCAGAAGTTCGCGGCGGGAGACCACCACGTTCTTGCGCTCGTGGTTGACCTTGATGACCTTGACCTCGATCTCCTGGCCGATGTAGTCGTCTATATTCTTGGTGTTCTGCAAAGAGAGCTGGGAGGCGGGCAGGAAGGCTTCGATGCCGATGTCCACCATAAGGCCGCCTTTGACTTTGCGCTTGATAATGCCCTTGACGGGTTTGCCGTCTTCGCAGGCTTCCAGGGTGGAATCCCAGGAACGCTGGCGGTCGGCCTCAGCCTTGGAGATACGGATGTTGCCGTGCTCGTCTTCCTTGCTGACCAAAAAGACGTCGACAGTGTCGCCGATGGCCAGGTTGGGGATGTCCGCGAATTCTTCACGGGGCAGCACGCCCTCGGATTTATAGCCGACGTTGACGATGACGTGTGTCGGAGTGATGTTCACCACGCGGCCCTGGATGATGGTGTTTTCCGTAACGGAACGGAAAGTGCCGTCGTACATGGCGCTCATGTTGTCGTCGCTGACGGTCTCGTAATTGGATTCCTTAATGCCGTATCGGTCCAGATCGATCTTAAGGTCTTCCGTTTCTTCGAAGGGATTTTGATTCATAGTTTTTTGGGGGTTGTGTTGTTAAGTTAGTTCATGGACATATTTCCACTAGTTAAGTCAGGTAGATAGGATACCATAAGCGGGCCTAAAACTCAAGTGGGAGGAAAAATAGCCTCCCCCAAGGTCCGGAAGGAGGCGCTCCTCAGCCCTTGCGGGAGGAGCTTTCCCGGCTTCTCAAGCCGGAGATAAGGATGCCCAGGAAAGCCGACAGGGCCAGAAGGAAAGGATAATAAATGCACTTCACCAGGCCCAGCCCGCTGAACTCGCAGCCGGCGCTCCTGGCTATGCCCGTCGCTATGAGGATCTGGGCGCCGTAAGGGATTATGCCCTGCACGAAGCAGCCCGCGATGTCGATGATGCCCGCCAGCTTCACGGGATCGGCCTGGAATTTTTTGCCCAGCTCCCTGACCACCGGACCAGCTATGACGATGGCCACGGTGTTGTTGGCGGTGAANNAAAAAGGCCCCCAGCTCGCAGCTCTTGGGCCCCCTGACCTTCTTGGCGATGGCCCAGGTCAGCCACTCCACGCCGCCGGCCTCGCTGACCAGCCGGAAAAGCCCGCCGGACAAAAGCGCGATGGTCAATGTCTCGCTCATGCCCAGCGTCCCCTTGCCCGCCGTTTCCAGGGCGCCCCAGAAATCCAGGGGCCCGAAGGCCACGCCCAGGAAAGTGGCCGCCAGCGTCCCTATCAGGAGCACCACGACCACGTTCATGCCCAGCAGCGCCAGCAGCAGGACCATGACGTAGGGCAGTATCAAAACAAGATCCTTAAGCGAGACCGCGGCCGGCGCCGCCACCGCTTCCGCCCCGGTCTGGGAAGAGCCGGCCACAAGATAGATGAACAGCGCCGCCATGGCCGCCGGCACCGCCAGGGCC